>DASRHH010000175.1:0-6694 GCA_035650635.1 Dehalococcoidia bacterium
GGCCACGCCGACCTTAACCTGGATCGGCTTGCTCCCCTTGCACTCCGGGTAGCGGGAGCAGGCCAGGAACGGCCCGAAGCGGCCCCGCTTCACGACCATTGGGGCGCCACACTCGTCGCAGGTCTCTTCGCTAGCCTCGACAGAGGGTTGCTCTTCGCCGGCCAGCGGCTTGCTGTTCTTGCACTCCGGGAAGCCGGAGCAGGAAAGGAAGCGGCCATGGCGGCCCCAGCGGATGACCATGGGGCGGCCACAGAGGTCGCAGACCTCGTCGGTTTCCTCACGGGCGGGCGGCACGTCGCTTGCCGCTTCCAGGGCGGCCTCCAGCGGCTGGTAGATCTGTTGCACCACGGGCTGCCAGGCGCGTTCGCCGTTGGCGATGTCGTCCAGCTCGTCCTCCATCGCGGCGGTGAAATCGATGTCGACGAAGTTGGGGAAGTTCTCAACCAGCAGGTCGTTGACGACGACACCGAGATCGGTCGGCAGAAGCTGCCGGCCCTGCTTCTGGACGTAGCCGCGGTCCTGGATGGTCGAGAGGATGGGCGCGTAAGTACTGGGCCGGCCGATGCCCTTCTCTTCCAGAGCCTTCACCAGCGTGGCCTCCGTGAAGTGCGGCGGCGGCTGCGTGAAGTGCTGTTCCGGGAAGCCCTCCAGTATGCGCAGAGCATCGCCGGTGGCGAGCTCCGGCAGCGGGTTGCTGCCCTCGTCCTCTTCCGTGTCGTCGTCGCGGCCTTCAACGTAGAGCTGGCGGTAGCCGGGGAAGCGCAGCTGCGTGTTGGTAGCGCGCAGCAGCAGCGTGTCCTCCGGCCGATCCTGCGTGGCCTCGATCTCAGCGGTAGCGACGTCGTAGACCGCGTCCGCCATCTGCGAGGCGATCATGCGCTGCCAGATCAAGGTGTAGAGACGGTACTGCTCGTTGCTCAGGAACGACCGAACGGAGTCCGGCTCCCTGGACATCGAGGTCGGGCGGATGGCCTCGTGCGCCTCCTGGGCGCCGCGAACCTTCTTGCGATAGAAGCGCGGCGACTTTGGCACGAAAGCCTGGCCGAAGCGCTGGCCGATGTAGCGGCGCGCCTCTTCTTTGGCGCCCTGGCCCACCTCCAGTGAGTCGGTGCGCATGTAGGTGATTAGTCCGGCCTGTCCTTGCGCGCCCATCGATACGCCTTCGTACAGCTGCTGGGCGATAGCCATAGTGCGCTTGGCGGAGTAGCCGAGACGGCGCGAGGCTTCCTGCTGCAGGGTGCTTGTGATGAAGGGCGGCGAGGGCCGGCGCACCTGCTCGCGCTGCTTGACGTCGCTGACACGCAGCCGCGCGCCCTCGATGAAGTCGACGAGGGCGGTCGCCTGCGTCTCGCTGCTGATATCGCAGTCGCGCTTCTTGTCGACGTAGCCCGCCAGGCGGGCCTTGAAGCTGGGCGGCGTTCCGGTTTTCTCGACTAGCACGTCGATCGTCCAGTACTCCTGGGCGTCAAAGTTCTCGATCTCGCGTTCGCGCTCCACCAGCAGCCGCAGGGCGACGGACTGGACGCGGCCGGCGGAGAGGCCACTCTTGACCTTCTTCCAGAGGAAGGGGCTCAGCCGGTAACCGACCAGCCGGTCCAGGATGCGACGCGCCTGTTGCGCGTCGACCAGCGGGGTATCGATGTCACGCGGCTCCTCGAACGCCTTGCGGATCGCCTCGGGCGTGATCTCGTGGAAGACGATTCGCTTGTATGGAATCCCGTCCAGGTTGATCGCTTCCACCAGGTGCCAGGCGATGGCCTCGCCCTCACGGTCGGGGTCGGTCGCCAGATAGACTATGCTCGCGTTGCGGGCGGCGTCTTCGATCTCCTTGACGGCCTTGCGCTTGGCCTTGGGGATGATGTAGCGCGGCTGGAACCCGTGTTCCGGGTCTACTCCCAGGTTCGCTTTTGGCAGGTCTCTGACGTGTCCGATGGAGGCTTTGACTTCGTAATCGCGGCCGAGGATGCTGGAGATGGTCCGCGCTTTTGCGGGGGATTCTACTACTACAAGTTCTTTCGATTTCGCCAAAAAGCCTTAGCCTCCGTAGGCGGCTTGAGCCTCACGAGCCCTGACGTAACTCATGGGCGCTGTTTGCCGCGCAAGTCCTTTCAATTCCAACATAGCTAGGATACTACTTACCGTAGCCACCGGTAAGCCGCTGGCGCGGCACACCTGGTCCACGTGCAGTGGCTCCTGTGTAAGGTAACGCAACAAAGCCACTTCAGTATCTGTAGCCGATATCCTCTCGCGCGCCTCTACCTGCTGAGGGACCATGGTCAGATTAAGCTCCTCCAGGACGTCCTCAACGTTGCGCACCAGCTTGGCGCCGTCCTGAAGCAGACTGTTGGGTCCGCGGCTTTGCGGCGAGAAGATGCTGCCGGGAACCGCCAGTACCTCGCGATTCTGCTCCATCGCCAGACGGGCCGTGATCATGGCGCCGCTTTGCAGGTCGCCCTCGATGATGAGGACGCCGCGAGCCAGCCCGGACATGATGCGATTGCGCCGCGGGAAGAAGTCGCCGCGCGGCTGCGTGCCTGGAGGGTACTCTGTAACCAAGGCGCCGGAGGCACAGATCTCGTTGGAGAGATGCAGGTGCTCTCGCGGGTAGATGACGTTGGCCCCGCTGGCCATGACCGCTATCGTGCGGCCACCGGACTTGAGGGTCGTGTTGTGTGCGATGGCGTCGACTCCGCGCGCCAGACCGCTGATCACGGTGACTCCGGCGCGGGCCAGCTCCGCGCTCAGCTCTTCGGCGCATTGGCGGCCATAGGCGGTCGGACGGCGGGTGCCGACGACTGCCACAGCCATGTCATCCGAGGCCGCGAGCTGGCCACGGACGTAGAGCACGGGTGGCGGGTCAGCGATTTCGTTGAGCAGCCGCGGATAGGAAGGGTCGTGCCAGGTGAGCGCGCGGACGTCCAGCCTCTGCAGCTGCTCCTGCTCCCCGTCCGGCGAGATGTCCGGTCGCGCTTGGACGATGGCGCTGATGGTGCGACCATCCAGGCCGGCGGCCTTCAGATCGGAAGCGTCGGCCAGCCAGGCGTTCTCCAGTGCCCCGAAGTGCTTCTCAAGCAGCCCGAAGCGCACCCGGCCGATGCCGGTGATGCGGTTGAAGGCGAGCCAGTACTTGAGATCGGCGTCGTCGTCCATGACGCCGGACATTATTAGCGGATGCTAAAAAGAAAAGCAAGCAGGCTAAGAGGCTTGCTCAGCGCGGCCGCCGGTGGTTTCCACCGCCTGCCGCAGCACGCGCACCTTCTTGATGCGGCGGCCCAGGACGGACAGCACCTTGAGAGCGAGGCCGTCGAAGCGAATCTCGTCGCCAATGTTGGGCATCTTGCCCAGCTGGTTAAAGATGAAGCCGCCCACCGTATCGAAGTCGTTCTTTTCGATCTCGATTCCGAAGAACTCCGCCAGCTCGTCGATGCCGCACTTGCCGTCGACGATTACCTCGTCGTCGCTGATCCGCTGTAGCGGCTCCTCCTCAATGTCGAACTCGTCTGCGATCTCGCCCACGATCTCCTCGACGACATCCTCCAGCGTGACCAGGCCGGCCGTGCCGCCGTACTCGTCGACGACGATGGCGATCGAGACCTTCTGCAAGCGCAGCTCCCGCAGCAGCTCGTCAACCCGCTTGGTCTCCGGGATGAAATGCACCGCGCGCATGATGTCGCGGATGCTGGAGGCCTTGCCGCCGTTGCCCGCGATGTGCCGGAGCACTTGCTTGGCGTGCGCGACCCCGACGATGTTGTCGATCGTCTCTTCGTAGACCGGGATGCGACTGTACCCTTTATCGACGATCAGCCTGATCAGTTCATCAAAGGTAGCGTTGACTTCGACAGCCACGATGTCAATTCGCGGCACCATGATCTCGCGGGCGGTGGTGTGCTCCATCTCCATGATGCTGCGGATCATGGCGCGCTCCTCGGTGGGGATACCGGTGGACTCGTCGAGCTCCGCCAGGCGCAGTATCTCGTCGGCGTCCTCGGCGTAGACGTGGTGCAGGTGGGCGACGCGCAGCAGCGTGGTCAGCGGCAGGTCCAGGATGCGCGCCGGCCAGCTGAAGATTGCCCGCACGGCCCAGACCAGCGGCTGCAGACGGCGCTCCCACTTCTCGGAGTCCTGGATGGCCAGCAGACGCGGCAGCGTTTGCAGCGCCACCAGGCCCAGCAGCGTCAACACGGCCGCGATTACGAGCGCGGGCCAGTTGTGGCCGCTGACGTCGACGGCAATGAAGGCGGCGACGGCCGCAATGATAACGACCGCCAGGTTGCGCGCCAGCGCCAGCGCCGCCAGCGTCTGCTGACGCTCGCGAGCGTATTGTTGCAGCGCATCCAGCCGGGAGCCCCGGCGCTCCGGCTGGCGAGCGCGAAAGCGCGCCACTACGCCCGCCTCCGCCAGAACCACCAGCAGCAGCAGGGCCGCCGCCAGGACCAGGACGGCCACTGCCGGCCAGGTCTCGCTATTCACGGTTGCCTCTGCGACGGGCGGACGGCGCTTTGCGGGCGGGCACTCCTACTACCGTGGCGCCGTCCTCCACGTCGTGCGTGACTACGGAGCCGGCGCCCGTGCGGGCGCCGGCTCCGACGCGGACCGGCGCCACCAGCATCGTGTCGCTGCCGATGAAGGCGCCGTCCTCGATCACAGTCTGGTGCTTGCTCTCTCCGTCGTAGTTGCAGGTGATGGTGCCGGCGCCGATGTTGACATCGCGGCCGATCTCGGCGTCGCCCAGGTAGCTGAAGTGCCCGACCTTGCTGCCGCGGCCCAGGCGGGCCTGCTTTATCTCGACGAAGTTGCCGACATGCACCCCGGTCTCCAATCGCGAGCCCGGCCGCAGGTGGCTGTAGGGGCCGACCTCCACGCCGTCCTCCAGCTGCGATTCCTCAATGACGGACGCCAGGACCCGGCAGGCGTCGCCGACTGTGCTGTCGCGGAGGATTGCATTGGGGCCGATGACGCAGTTGCGCCCGATGCGGGTGGCGCCGCCGATCGTGGTGTTGGGCTCGATAGTCGTGCCGGCCCCGATCTCCGCCGTCGCGTCGATGTACGTTGTCAGGGGGTCGCGGATGATGACGCCGCCGGCGCCCAGCAGCGCGCTGCGCACCAGGCGTTCCTCCAGCCCGGCCGTCAACTGGGAAAGCGATTCGTCCATAGCGTCAGGCAACGGTGAGGGGAAGCAATGGGAGCGGGCTATCGCGCAAGGAAGCTCAAGCGGACAGGGCGCGGCAAAGCGAGGGTTATGGGCCTGGCGGCCCGGGGCGTGATGCCCTCAGTACTGGGTGGTTCTTCTTCAGCGTTAAGCAAGAACGTTTGGCCTGTTGTTCCTATCGCAATTCAGGTTGGTTCAATGGTAGAGGCGTGTGCCGGGCGCTGTCAAATCGAGCCGAGAGCCGCGTTCGGGCGGCCAAATAGAGGCCATGCTATAATTCAGGCCGAAGTGAACTCCAGCGAAATCCGCAACTCCTTCGTCCAGTTCTTCGAAAAAAGAGACCACAAGCGCCTCCCGAGCGCTCCTCTCGTCCCCGCCGGCGACCCCACGCTCCTCTTCACCAGCGCCGGCATGGTGCAGTTCAAGCCTTACTTCCTGGGCCAGGCCAAGCCGCCGGCCAAGCGCCTGACCACGGTGCAGAAGTGTTTCCGCACCAGCGACATCGAGTCTGTGGGCGACGCCTCGCACCTGACGTTCTTCGAGATGCTCGGCAACTTCTCGGTCGGCGATTACTTCAAGGCGGAGGTCATCCCCTGGGCCTGGGAGTACGTCACCAGGACGCTGAAGCTGGACGCCGAGCGCCTCTGGGCTGCCGTCTACCTGGATGACGACGAAGCGTTCAAGCTCTGGCGGCAGCAGGGCGTGCCGGAATCGCGCATCAGGCGCTACGGCGAGGAGAGCAACTACTGGTTCTCCGGAGACGTCGGCCCTTGCGGACCCTGCTCCGAGATCCACTACGACTTCGGGCCGACGCCCGGCTGTGCCGAGTGCGCCGCCGGCAGCTGCCACCCCGAGGTGGAATGCGGCCGCTTCCTGGAGATCTGGAACCTCGTCTTCATGGCGTTCTTCTGCGACGGCGACCAGAAGACGCCGCTGCCTTCCCGCAACATCGATACCGGCGCCGGCCTGGAGCGCCTGACCGTCGTCAAGCTGTTCGAGAGCGACGCCTGGGCCGACAAAAGCGCGCACCCCTCCGTCTACGACACCGATCTCTTCCGGCCGATCATCCAGCGCATCGAGGAGCTGAGCGGCAAGCGCTACGGCGAGGACCCGCAGACTGACCGCGCGATGCGTATCGTGGCGGAGCACGGCCGCGCCGTGGCCTTCCTCATCGGCGACGAGCGGACGCCGGTCATCCCGGCGAACGAGGGCCCGGGCTACGTAGCGCGGCGCATCCTGCGGCGGGCCGTCTACTTCGGGCGCGCTTACCTCGGGCTGGAGGAGCCGTTCCTCGGCGAGGTAGCTCAGGCCGTGATCGAGCAGATGGCCGGCGAGTACCCAGAGCTGGAGCGCCAACGCAAGTTCGTGCTGGAGATAATCGCGCCGGAGGAACGCCGCTTCGAGGAGACGCTGAGCAGGGGGCTGGAAATCCTTAACTCCACGATAGATTTCACTGAAAAAATACGTGCAGTCTCACATGACTTTTCCAAGCGGCTTAGAACTCAAGTGGACGAGATGGCCACGTCTATAACTTCTTTAGACGAC
>DASRHH010000176.1:0-5725 GCA_035650635.1 Dehalococcoidia bacterium
CTGCGGTATCCGCTTATAAAGGGATAGAACATCCCTTCGGTGACACTGCGCTTGATGATCTCAAACCAGATGGCAGCGTTGTCAGCTATTTGGACAGCTTCTTTGGGAGGGACGAGGAGTGGGGAACGTTTGATAAAGTCCTCGTAGCTAGGCATCTCGCACAAGACGCGTTGGATGACGCTGCCGCGACGGACGAGTGGAAAGAGGCGGATCAGGCGTTCGAAAAACTTCTTGCCCTAATCGACGGTAAGCTCAAAGAGCCGCCTCGAAGCGCCTAGAGCATCACCAGGTCTTCGCCGCCGTCGACGGCGATGACGTTGCCGGTGAGCCAGGAGCCCTCGTGCGCGGTGACGGAGGTGATCGCCTTCGCTACGTCCTCCGGCGTCGTCACGCGGCCGCCGGGGTTGTGCTCGCGGCCGAACTCGATCATGCGCTCGTTGCCCGGGATCTTGCGCAGGGCGGGCGTATCGGTGACGCCGGCCTGGATCGCGTTCACCGCGATCCCCCGCGACGACAGCTCGACCGCCAGGTGCTTGGTATGGTACTCCAGGGCGGCCTTGGCGCAGCCGACCGGCCCGTAGGTCGCGAACACCCGGTGCGAGCCCGAGCTGGTCATCGAGAAGACCTTGCTGCCCGCGCCCAGCAACCCACGATAGAGGGCGTCCTGCACCCAGTAGACCAGGCTGTGCGCCATAACGTCCAGCGTCATCTCCATGTTGGCACGCGTCACAGCCTCCAGCTGGTTGGCCGGCACGTATGGCTTCAGCGTCCCGAAGGCCAGCGAGTGCATGACGACTTTCAGGTGCTCGCCCTCCGCCAGGCGCTCGCGGATTGCGTCCAGGACAGCCGCCCGTTTGAGGTCGTCGGCGGCATTGGTGTTGAAGAAGACTGCCTCCACGCCCTGTGCCTCGATCTCCTCGATGACGCGCTGGGCGTTGGGCAGGGTCTGGCGCAGGTCCAGGTGCACACCGAAGATGTTGACGCCGTTGCGGGCCAGCTCCAGTGCCGTGGCCCCGCCGTGGCCGCTGGAGGCGCCCAGGATGAGCGCCCATTTACCGCGCAGACTATGGTTGTTGGTGGCGTTCACGGTGGCCTCCTGGTGATTAACGCTTGGTTCTAGTTGGTTTCAGTCGGCGAGCCGAGCAGCTGTTGCATATAGGAGCGCAGTTCCGGCCCCAGGCCCTCCCGTTTCAGCGCCAGGGTGAGCGAGGCCTTGAGCAGGCCGATCGGCTGCCCGGTATCGAAGCGCTCGCCCTCGTACTGGCAGGCGTAGACCCCGTCTCGCGCGATCAAGGTCGAAATGGCGTCGGTCAGCCAGATCTCGCCCGCCTGGCCGGCCACGGTCTGCTCCAGGATCGGGAAGATATCCGGCGTCAGGACGAAACGCCCGACGGAGATGAGGTTCGACGGCGCCGACTCCGGGCTCGGCTTCTCCACCATGCCTCTCACGCGGAAGACCGGCGGCTCCAGCGGCTCATGGTCGATGACGCCGTAGTGATAGACCTCGGACTTCGGCACCTCCAGCACGGCCAGGACGCTCTTGTGGTGGCGCTCGTAGACCTCGATGAGCTGGCCGATCGCCGGCGTTCGGCTGACGATCACATCATCCGGGAAGAACAGCGCGAAAGGCTCGTCGCCGACGAGCCAGCGGGCCTGCAGTACCGCGTGGCCGGTGCCCAGCGGCTGCTGCTGCCGCACGAAGGCGATCTCCGCCAGGCCGGCCAGACGGCAGACTTCCTGCAGTCGAGCATCGTCGCCACGCTGCGAGAGGGCCTGCTCCAGCTCCGGGTTGCGGTCGAAGTGGTCCTCCAGCGCGCGTTTGCTGGCGGACGTGACGATTATCAGCTGGCGCAGGCCCGCCGCCACGGCCTCCTCCACGATGTACTGGATCACCGGCCGGTCCACGATGGGCAGCATCTCCTTGGGCAGGGCCTTGGTGGCGGGGAGGAAGCGCGTGCCGTAGCCGGCAGCCAGAATTACACCTTTGCGGACGGGCATGAGAGCAGGTTCCAGTTCCTTTCGCAGCCAGGAAGGGGCAGCCACGGAAATCAGCGCCATTCTACACTGGCGGCGTTTCGGCCAGCAAGGGATACGGCGGCGGCGCTAACTAGCCTTGACAGGATTGCCATAATCCGTGCTACCATGACGCACGGTCGTGCTAGACGGGGAGCTAGCGGTGCCCTGCACCCGCAATCCGCTATAGCGGGGTTGAATTCCTGCTCGAGGTCTTGGCACCGCGGGGACTGCCTTTGATAAGTAGCGTTGATAGCCGGGCCCTGCGCGACGGGGCGCCGCGAACCCCGTCAGGTCCGGAAGGAAGCAGCGGTAAGTGGTTAGCCTCGGGTGCCGCAGGTAGACCTGGTTGGAGTTGGCTGTCAGAGGTAAGCCTACGGGTCAAGATCGACAGCAGGTGCACGACCACTCCCACCACGCCATAAGCGGCCTGGAGCGTCCCGAGAGAGAAAAGGGAAGCGTTTGTTAGGAAAGCCAGGGGAGAGCCCCGTCCCGTTTCCTTCTCCTAAACTCCGTTCCGCTGGTTTTTTAAGTCGCATTCACTCTTCCCAGTTCGATCAGCACATACTCGTGCTGGCCATCATCGCGATCTTCACGCTTGTTGGCTCCGTCGGCTGGAAAGGCTCTTCCGTAATCGCCAACACCATCGGCGGTGACTCTACCGGGTCGCCGGCGCAGCTCCTCAATTTCACCGTGCACGAAGAGGGGCTGGATTACACCATTTCCTCAAACCAGGAGACTGTCGGCGAGGCGCTGACCGCGCACGGCGTCCGCATCGGCATTTACGATTCCATCCGGCCCGCCGCTAACACACCGCTCACAGCTGGTCTCAATATCTACATCAAGCACGCAACGCCGATCGAGTTTGCCTACGGCGGCTCGACCCAGACCTCCTTCACGCTGGCTTACACGGTCCGCGAAATGCTGGCCGAGCGGGGCATCACGGTGGGGCCGCTGGATAGGCTGACGCCATCGCCGGACACGGTGCTGCGACAGGGCCTGAAGGTGTCGTTGGTCACCGTCCGCGAGGAGACTGTCGTCGAAGAGAGCCGCGTGGCCAGGCCCGTGATCTACGCCTATGACAGCAGCCTGGCCTACGGCAAGCGTTACATCAGCGAGGCCGGTAGCGACGGCATGGTCCATCGCGAGTTCCGCATCCTCACGGAGGATGGCCGCGAGGTCAGCCGCACCCTTCTCAGCGAATCCTCTACGCCTGCAACAGACCAGGTCTGGATCATCGGGACGCTGGTCGCGGCCCGCACGACTCCCGCGGCAGGGGTAGCCTGTGGCGGCTATTCCTATAGCTCGACGATGAGCGTCTACGCCACCTGGTACACCGCGGAGAGCGCTGGCGGTAGCGTAACCGCCACCGGAGCACCCCTTGCTTACGGCGTTGTGGCCGTCGATCCGCGGGTCATCCCGCTGGGGACACGCATGTGCATACCGGGCTACGGCATCGGCGTCGCGCTCGATACGGGCGGCGGAGTCGCCGGCAACATGATCGACCTCGCCTACGGCAGTTGTTGCACCGGCTACACGACGATCTACATTCTGGACTAGTCCGCTCGCGGCCTGACCGCCGGCGGCCGGTGCCGTATCATTGCCTCGTGACCAGCGAAAGCCCGGCGCGCCAGCGTCCGCGGCCCCGGAAGTCGCTCGGCCAGCACTGGCTGGCCGACCGGCGCTACGTCAGCCGCATCGTCGCCGCAGCCGATATCCGCCCCGACGAGACCGTCATCGAGGTCGGAGCCGGCGCGGGCGCGCTGACGGGCGCGCTGTCGGAGCGCGCCGGCCGGCTGGTCGTCGTCGAGCTGGATGACGCGCTGGCGGAAGCCCTGCGCGATCGTTTTCGGTCGCGACCGCAAGTGCAGGTCGTCAACGCGGACGTCCTCAGCCTGACGCCGGAGCAATTGCTGGCCGGCCATGACGGCCAGCCGTACGTCGTCATCGGCAACTTCCCCTACTTCATCGGCACGGCCATCCTGCGTCACTTCTTCTACGCCGACCGTTCGCCTCAGCGCATCGTCGCGACGCTACAGGCGGAGGTCGCGCAGAACGTGGCGGCGCAGCCCGGCGCGATGGGCTACCTCAGTGTCGAGGTGCAGTTGCTGGCGCAGGCGCGACTGCTCTTCAGCATCCCGCCCCGCGCCTTCCGGCCGCCGCCGAAAGTGCGCTCGGCGGTGGTGCGACTGGATCGCCGGCAGCAGCTGCTCCTGCCAAAGGCCGATCAGCCGGCTTTTCTGGAGCTAGCACGCGCCGGTTTCGCGGCCCCGCGCAAGCAGCTGCGCAACTCGCTGGCTGTCGGACTGCGAATCGAAGGCGAGGCGGCGCAGTCGCTGCTCGTAGCCGCAGGGATCGACCCCACCAGGCGGCCGCAGACGCTATCGTTGGAGGAGTGGCTGCGGCTCTTCGCTGCCTGGCGAGCCGGCCAATGAAGCTTTACGCGCCAGCCAAGATCAACTGGACGCTAGAGGTGCTGGGCCGCCGCGAGGACGGCTACCACGAAGTGCGCACCCTGATGCAGACCGTCTCACTCTGCGACGAGCTGGAGATCGAGTCGGCGGAGGGCCTATCACTGGAGTCGGACGGGCGTCACGCGGCGCCTGTGGATGACCTGGTGTTGAAAGCCGCGCGCCTGCTGCAGTGGTCAGGCCTGGGCGCCCGCTTGCGGCTGACGAAACGTATTCCTGACGCGGCGGGCCTGGGCGGCGGCAGCTCCGACGCGGCGGCCACCCTGCGCGGCCTCAACCAGCTCTGGGGACTCGGCCTGGACGCTGCAGCCCTGGCCGAGGTAGCGGCGCAGGTGGGGTCGGACGTTGCCTTTTTCCTGCAGGGCGGCACGGCGCTGTCCGAGGGCCGCGGCGAGCGGGTGACGCCGCTGGCGGATGTACAAGAGCGCTGGCTGGTGCTGCTGGTGCCACCAATCGAGGTGGCCGGCAAGACCGCCGCCATGTACGCCGCGCTGCAGCCCGGCGACTTCAGCGATGGCTCCCGCACAGCTGCGGCGCTGCGGCGGCGGCAGACGGGCGAGGGGATCGCCGAGGAGATGCTCTGCAACGCCTTCGAAAGGGCCGCCTACGAGATCCTGCCCCAGCTCCCAGAGTATGCAGCCTGCTTGAGCCAAGCCGCCGGCTCGCCCGCCCACCTGGCGGGCAGCGGTCCAGCTCTCTTTGCCCTGGCCGCCGGCCCGGCGGAGGCGGAGGCTGCCTGCCAGCGGCTGGCGAGCCGCGACGGCGCCTGCTTCGCCCTGCGAACGCTGAACCGCGTCGAAGCGCTCGGCCACGGCGAGTGACGCTCGATGGCGGAAATATTCTCCGGCTTCGTCATCGGCTACGCGCTCTCGCTGCTGTTCACGGCGCTGGCGGCCATCTCGATCATCGACATGCGCCAGCGCTCGCCGTTCCTGCAGCGCGCGATCGCTCCCAATATCAACTTCATCATGCTGACGGTGCCCGTCTCCATGCTGGCATTCCTGGTCTGGACAGCCTTCGGGATGATGATGGGCCTCTTCTACAAGGCGGCGGAGGCGGCGGCGCCGGCCGGCAGCCTCGGCAGCCCCAACGGCGCCTTTACGATCGCGGTCGTCATCCTCGGCGCAGTCACGCTGGGCGTCATCTACTACGCTTTCGAGAGGCGGCCCGCCTGGCGCGTCATCGCCTTCGTCACGGTCACCGTCGCACTTTTCGGCTGGGCCATGCCCTACCTTTCCCGG
>DASRHH010000177.1:0-6761 GCA_035650635.1 Dehalococcoidia bacterium
GTTTACCTGCGCCTACCACGGCTGGACCTACGGCAACGATGGCAAGCTCATTGGCGTGCCGAACTTCCAGGACGCCTACTTTGAGCAGCTGGACATGGAGCAGTGGGGCCTGGTGCCGGTCTCGCAGGTCGATTCGTACAAGGGGCTGATCTTCGGCACGTTCGACCCGGCAGCTCCCGCCCTGCTCGACTACCTGGGCAACATGGCCTACTACCTGGACGTCGTCGCGGACCGTTTGGGCGATGGCTCGGAGGTTATCGGCGGCATCCACAAGTGGATTATGCCCTGCAACTGGAAGTTTCCGGCGGACAACTTCGACGGCGACAGCTACCACGTCGGCTGGTCGCACCTCACCGCTCTCAAGCCGGAGTTGACGATCGCCAGCGGCATCGGGCGGCAGGTCTACGCCGGCAACGGCCACGGGCTGGGCATGTTCCCCGGCATCCTCGACGCTTACGAGAACGACGTCTACCGCTACGAGCGCGAGATGCGTCCCGCCATGGAGGCGCATATGGGCAAGGCCCGCGCCGAGAACCAATACGTCCACGGCACCGTATTCCCGAACTTCTCCATCCTCACCTTCGAGCGCACGGTCCGTGTTTGGCACCCGCGTGGCCCGGACAAGGTGGAGACGTGGTCCTGGTGCATCGTCGATAAGTCGGCGCCGCAGAACGTCAAGGACGGCTACCGCAAGATAACGGAATGGACGTTCAGCCCCTCCGGCCTCTTCGAGCAGGACGATATGGAGAACTGGCAGTTCTGCACAGCGACCGGCCGCGGCGTCATGACGCGGCAGATCCCGCAGTACATCGGCATGGGCAAGGGCCATGAGCACGCCGATGAGGACTTTCCCGGAGAAGTGGGCTACACCATCAGCGAACAGAACCAGCGCGGCTGGTATGGGCGCTGGCGGCAGTTCATGAGCGCCAACAGCTGGAAGGACATCCCGGTCGAGAAAGCGGCGCCCATCGCGCAGCAGCAATAGCTTCGTCAAGCGAGAGCATCAGGGGAGCGCTGTCGGCGCTCCCCTTGCTTTATGGCGTCGGTGTTGGCGAGGCTGTGGGCGTTGGCGTGGGAGTGACAATCGGGTAGGGCGGCTCGAAGTCCGCGGCGACGGTCTGCCCGATGTCGATTGCTTCCAGCGTAGACTGACCGCTGGCGTCTGAGCCAAGCTCGTAGACCATGATGCCGTTGGGAGCGAAGCACCACTTGATGGTGAGGTCCTGCCCGCCGGACAGTCCGATCGCCGTGATGCAGTAGGCATCGCTGCCGCGGATCTGCTCGGTCGAGGAAGCGATGCTGGTGACGCTGAGTCCCTGGATCAAGGCGGACTTGACGCTGCCGGGGTCGAACTGGGAGAGGAACGGTATCGCGGTCTCGGGATCGCTGGGGTCGGAGGCCAGGCATTGTGGGCCCGACTCCGGCACCGAGCAGCTGTACGACTTGTCCGATTTCGAAATTAGGGTCGTCTTCTTGCCTGTGTCGTCGACGATGTCCGCCCTGGCGAGCGGCCGGTTGAGATAGAGGGTGAGGCTCGTCTTGGTCTGGCCCTCCCCGGTAGCATCCGTGATGTCGTAGGTCACCCGGGCGTTGACCTTGCTCCAGGCGTCGCTCAGTTGATCCAGGTGGTTGCTGATCTCACTACTGAGAGCGGCCGGCGTCGGAGAGGCGGGAGCTTTGTTGGAGGAGCCGTCCGGCCACCATTGCAGCATCACCATGACCACCAGGAACGTCACCAGCGCGTTGGCGGCGAGGGTAACCGCCAGCTGCCTGGGGCTGAAGTTGATCTCGATGCGCGTCGGCGCGCTCTCCGGCTCGCTGGCCTGACGGCGCGCCGACCTGGTCGCTCGGGCTCTCGGGTTACGGGGTCTCTGGCGGCTCATATCAGATACGGCACAACTGTCTCACCCCTCCATGGTAGGCGGCATTAGCCGGATTCTCCAACAGTGACGTTAAAGGTGGATTAAACGCTGGGCGCTAGGACGCCAGGAATTCCGACACCGTGCGCACGAACTCCTGGCGCTGCTCCAACATTAGCATGTGGCTGCATTCCGGAAGCACTATCAGCTGTGAACCCTTGATCCGGCTCTGGAACTCCTTGCCATAAGCCGGCGGGATTAGCCTGTCAGACTCGCCCCAGAGCAGGAGCGTCGGCGCCTGGATGCGGTGGATACGCTTGGCGAGGCCGCGGTCAGGGATGGGCCAGAGGAACTTGGTGGCCACCGAAAGCGACTGCGCCCGCTCGATGAAGGCGCGCCCCATCGCCTCCTGGTCGCTGGGGTCGGGAAGTAGCGCCCGCGCGATCTCTGAGCTGGGGTCGTGCCAGATGATCGGCATCAGCTCCGGCGGCATCATGGCGAAGAAGTCCGGGATCGGGGTCTCGTCCAGCCAAAGGCCGGCGGCGGCGACGAGGACCAGCTTGCGCACGCGCTGCGGGCTCATCGCGGCCAGCTCCGCCGCGAACATGCCGCCCATGGAGTGGCCGATAACGTGTGCCGACTCGACCCCGATAGCATCGAGGAAGTCCTGGTAGTAGATCACCATGTCCAGGACATCGTCCACGTGGTCCAGGCCCTCCGACTCGCTGTAGCCCGGGTGCCAGGGCAGGTAGACGTGGAACTGCTGCGAGAGGTCGTCAAGGAACGGAGGCCAACCGGCGGAGCCGCCTGCGCCGTGCAAGAAAAGCAGCGGTTCGCCCTGGCCAGCCTCCATCAGGCGTGTCTTGAAGCGGCCATCCAGGATGGAGACGCGGCGCTCCTGAACCACCGCTAGGCCCTCGCTGCCGCCTGCGTCTGAGCGCGCTCACCTTCCGGCAACGGCCTGGGAGACCAGTGGTCCTGGAACTCCGGCCAGAGGTCGCGCAGATGCGGCATCACCTCGCGGGCAAAGAGGTCGGTGTTCTTGATCGTCAGGTCGTGCGGCATGCTGCCGAAGTGCAAGAGCAGCAGCAGCTGGCCGATATGCAGGCCCTTGATGACCTCTCGTAGCTGCTCGCGGACGCTGGCCGGGCTGCCGACGATGACGTAGCCGCGGTCCACCAGGTCCTTCCAGGTGAGCTTGCCGAACGGCCGGTTGGCGCCGCCAAGGGCGCCTGGCCCAACTGCCTTCAATGTGCGCATACTACGATAGCCCGGCGGGTCGGCGAAGCCCGGGTAGACGTGAAGGCAGGTGTTGTAGAAGTAGAGCGCGTGCTCCGCGTAGTCCTCTTCCGCCTGGGCGTCGGTCTCGGAGACGCCGACTAGCTGGAGGAAGCCGGCGCGGTAGGGATTCGTGTCGCCGCCCTGCTTATCGACGAACTCCCAGAAGCCATCCATGACTTCCTTGCCGCGCTTGTAGCCGAAGAAGCTGAGATAGAGGTAGACGTAGCCGAGCTCGGCAACGTACTCCCAGGTCTCGATGCTGCCGGAGCCCGGCACCCAGATGGGCGGGTGCGGCTTCTGCAGCGGCCGCGGCCAGGTGTTGACGTAGCGCAGCTTGGTGAACTTGCCGTTGAAGGTGAAGGGCTCCGGGCGGGTCCAGGCCTGGATGATCAGGTCATGGGCCTCCTGGTAGCGCTCTCGCAGTGTCGCCGGCGGCACCCCATAGCCGAAGTTGGCGTCCATGGCCGTGCCCAGCGGGAAGCCTGAGACCAACCGGCCGCCGCTGAGGACGTCCAGCATCGCCATCTCCTCCGCAACACGTGTCGGCGGGTTGTAGAGCGCGATGCTGTTGCCCATGACGACGAGATCGGACTTCTGCGTCCGGCGGGCCAGCGCCGCGGCCATCAGGTTGGGCGAAGGCATGAGGCCGTAGCCGTTCTGATGGTGCTCGTTGACGCAGATGCCGTCGAAGCCGGCGTTATCGGCGTACTCCAGCTCGTCCAGATAGTCGTTGTAAAGGTGGTGGCCCTTGACGGGGTCGTAGAGGTCGCTGGGGATATCGACCCAGACGCTGCGATAGCGCTCCGGGAAATCGTCGGGCAGGTACCGATAGGGCATCAGGTGAAACCAGTGAAAATTCAAGTGGCAGCCTCCTTGACCCGGCGATTCGGTGAATAGAGGCTATTCCTGGTGAATTAGGATGTCAAGCACAAAGTATTCTCAGCAATGTTGACAGCACGCGTATGCTTGGGTTAACTGAGGTAACGAGCGCAGAACACTGTAGGGGGTCGTCATGGTAAGGCCATATCGCCTGGGATACATCATGCTGGACACGCCGGACCTGGAGGCCGCAACCAGGTTCTGGACCAACATCTGGGCCCTGGAGGTCTCCGAACGCACCGACAACCGCGTCTATCTGCGCGGCGGCCTGCAGCATCACTGGGTCGTCTTGCAGAAGGCGGAAACGCCAAGGCTGGCCCGCTGGTCGATGGAATGCTCCACGGTGGCGGATCTGGAGGAGTTGGGCGATAACCTCAGCCGCGCCGGCATCAGGGTAGAGTCCGGCGACGGCTACCAGACAGACCGCATTGGCCAGTACCTGCGCTTCCAGGACCCTAGCGGCAACCCGCTGGAGCTCTACGTGGGAATGCCGACGATGGCGATACCGCAGGGCGGTCGGCCATTCCCCATCCTCGATATCCAGCACTCCGTGCTCTACATCGAGCATCTGCCGACGAACTTCGACTTCTATCACAACGTCCTGGGCATGGGCCTCTCAGAGCGGCTGGCCAACGCTATTGCCTTCGTGCACATGGGCAACGGCTGGCACCACGGCGTCGGCCTGGGACACGGCCCGGCCAAGCAGGGCATGAACCACATCTGCTTCCACGCGCCAAACCTGGAAGCGACGATGCGCCTGCGGGAACGCGCCCTCAGGGCCGGCCACACGATCAGCATGGACTTCCTGAAGCACGCGCCATCGACCTCGGAGGGGTTTTACTTCGTCGGGCATGACGGCGTAGTGACGGAGTTCAGCTACGGATCGCGCAACATGAACGACGCCGGCGAGCAGGTGCGCTACATGGACGCCCGGCCCAACACGCTGGACATGTGGAAGAGCTGGCTCCTGGGTCCGGACGAGCTCGACATGGTGGAGCGCCTGCGCTCAGAGGGAGTATCGCTGGGCGTGGAGCTGGACCGCATCGCGCCGCCGAACCGCAACAGCTAACGCAGCAACGCAGTCCATCGGTCGAGCCTTTAGGGAGGGGATAACTGCAACCGAAACGCCTGGGTTACGTCGCGCTCGACGTCACGGACGTCGTCAGCACAGAGCAGTTCTTCACCAAGGCGGTAAACCTTGAGGTTTCCAACCGCCTGAACGAACGCGTCTTCCTGCGCGGCGCCATCCAGCATCACTTCATCGTCCTGCAGCACGCCAGCCGGCCCGGCCTGGGCCGCGTAGGCATGGAGATGGCGTCGCACGACGACCTCGACGCGATGGAGCAGCGGTTGCGCGAGCGCGGCATCGAGGTCGAGAGCGGCCACGCCTTTGAGACCGATCGCATCGACCGCTACCTCCGCTTCCAGGACCCCAGCGGCAACCCTCTGGAGCTCTACGCCGACATGGTCTCGATGCCGATGGTGCCTGTCCCCAAGCGCGTCGATATTACCGATATCCTCAACGTCGTTCTCTTCCAGCGCGACCTGCAACAGGGCCTGGAGTTCTACAGCCAGGTCCTGGGCCTCCAGATCTCGGACTGGGTGGAGCGCAAGCTCGTCTACCTGCGTTTCGCCAACGGCTACCACCACGGCCTGCTCCTGATGGAGGGCGATCCCGCGCAGGGGCCCGGCTACATCAACTTCCAGGTGCCAGACCTGCACCAGCTGATGCGCGCCCGCAACGGGATTCAGATGCAGAAGTGGCCAATTGCCGCCGACCTGCTGAAGGACGGCGCCTCCGGAGCCGTTGGCTTCTACTTCCAGAACGAGGCCGAGAACATCACCATCGGCGTTTGCTTCGGCCACGAAATGATCGACGAGGACTCCGACCACCGTCCGCGTATCCTGCCGGCCCGCGCCGACACCTTCGATGTCTGGCTGACCGGACTGCCCGCCGCCGAGGAGATGTCGGCCCCGCCACCCGTGGCCCGCGCCCAGGCTCAGCAAGCCGGACGCTGAGCCTCCGCCCTGTCCCTTTCGCACCTGCCTAGTAGCTTCGTCGCCTGTCCCTGCCACGATGAGGCACTCCCAGCCACGCAGGAGTACACTTCTCTCGTAGGCCGAAAGGAGTGCTAACGTGGAGCGATCTGGAGTCTGGAACCTCTTCGACGTGCTAGAAAGCGACCCGATTCAGCCGGGCGAGCGCTTCCATTGGACGTGGCTGGCCACAGCCGACCACTCGACGCTCAATCTAGTGCAGGCGCAAGGGTCGGCGGAACCGGACTCGTCGCGGCTACACGTCCACGCCGAGCACGACGAAACGGCCTACATCATCCAGGGGCAAGCGCAATTTCGCCTCGGTGAGGAGACTCAACCCGTGCAATCCGGCAGTGTCATCTTCGTGCCGGCCGGCATGGTGCACGGGCCGGTCCAGGGCGATAAGCTGGCCATCCTCTCGCTCTACGGCCCCTCGTTCGATCCCGATAATCCGGACCGGGAGTTTGTCGGCGGGGAGTAGCGCACTGCGATGCCTTCCGGCGCTTTCGACTGGCAGCCCTACGGCCCGTACCTAGCGGAGTCGCGCGTCGCGCGGTTCATGGCAGCTCATAACATCGCCACCTGGCGGGAGCTGATCGACCGCTCGACCCAGGACATTGACTGGTTCTGGCCAGCCGCGCTGGATTTCCTCGGCGTCGAATGGGTCCAGCCCTACCACCGGCTCTACGATGACTCCCTAGGCCT
>DASRHH010000178.1:0-4937 GCA_035650635.1 Dehalococcoidia bacterium
GTTTACCTGCGCCTACCACGGCTGGACCTACGGCAACGATGGCAAGCTCATTGGCGTGCCGAACTTCCAGGACGCCTACTTTGAGCAGCTGGACATGGAGCAGTGGGGCCTGGTGCCCGTGGCGCAGGTGGACTCCTACAAAGGTCTCATCTTCGGCAACTTCGACCCCAAGGCGCCTCAGCTACAGGACTATCTGGGCGATTACACCTTCTACCTGGACTTACTTGTTGACCGGCTTCCCGGCGGCACCGAGGTTATCCCCGGCCTGCACAAATGGATCATGCCCTGCAACTGGAAGTTCGCCGCCGATAACTTCTCCGGCGACGGCTACCACCTGCCCACCACCCACATGTCACCTTTCGCCGTCGGTATTGGCGGCACTCTGGCCGGGGTGCGTGAGCTGGTGGACAGCCCCCGCTTCAGCGTCAGCACGAAAAACGGGCACGGCATGAACATCATCAAAGCCCCTGACAACGGTCGCCTATCGGGGGTGGCCGGTGTGCCCGCCTTCCTGGAGAGAACCCTGCCGGAGAAGCAGAGTCATCTCGGTGCTGTTCGCGGTGGCATATCCACCGGCGGCGCTAATATGTTCCCCAACTGTGCCTTTCTCGTCTCCAACCACACCATCCGTGTCTGGCACCCGCGTGGCCCTGAAAAAACAGAGGTCTGGTCCTGGTGCATCGTTGACAGGGCAGCCCCGCCGGAGGCTAAAGAAGCCATGCGTCTCAACACTTTGCGCTCGTTCAGTCCGGCTGGCGCTTTCGAGCAGGACGACATGGAGAACTGGCAGTTCTGCACCGCAACCGGCCGCGGCGTGGTCACGCGCAAGATGCCGCAGTACATCGGCATGGGCAAGGGCCACGAGCGCGCGGACGAAGAGTTCCCGGGACGCATCGGCCCCGGCATCAGCGAGAACAACCAGCGCGGCTTCTACGACCGCTGGGTGGAGCTGATGGGCGCCGAGAGCTGGAAGGACATCAAGCTGGACGCGGCGGCGCCGGTGGCCAGGCAGACCTAGCGTAACCCGTCAAGGCGGGCTAGCGGGCGCGCTTGATCTCGGTCTCCGCAAGGATTTCGTCCAGCACGCCGCCGAGTCGCGCCCGCATTTGCTCAGGCGAGAGGCCCAGCGCGATGTGCACGCGGTTGATGAAGTTGCGGTAGGCCGCGACGAGCACGATATCGACGATCTGCTCCTCGCTGAAGCCTGCCTGCCGCAGGCCCTCGATGTCGGCCTCGGTCATGCTCCACGGGGCGAAGGTGAGCTTCTCCGCATACTCAAGCATCGCCTGGTCCGGCGGGTCGTGGGGGACGCTGCGCCAGTCTCGGTAGAGAGCTACAGCCTCCTCGGCGGGCGCGCCCTGGCGGATCATGGAGCCGGCGTGAGCGCTGGCGCAGAACGAACAGGCGTTGAGGCCGGAGACGGCGAGGTTCACCATCTCCGTCCGCTCGGCACCCAGCGTGTTGTCGTCGACGATAACGTTGCGGAACTCGTCTTTGACGAGGCCAGCCGCCGGACGCAGGCTGAAGACGAGAGCGGTGGCCGGCACCTCGGCGGAGCCGCGGGCCTGCTGAACCTTGTCGTACATCTCGGCAACCTTGCCCTGCGCGTCCTCCGGCTTGATCCAGGGTATCCACATCAGCTTATCGGTGGTCGCCATCATTCCCCTCCAAAGTCATGTGGGGAGCGTCCGTTCGGCGCTCCCCACATTGTTTCGTGCTTCGTGCCGCCGCTAGCGGGCGGTCATCAGCTCGTTCCAGTAGCTGTAGAAACCGCGCTGGTTTTCTTCGCTGGGGATGTCCGCCAGGACTCCCGGCAGCTCCTCATCGCGCTTGCCGCCGCCGGTGCGCAGCTGGTAATTGTAGGGATGCTCGCTCATCGCGATGCCGCGGCTGTTGATGGTGCACTGCTGCCAGTTTTCGCCATCGTCCTGCTCGAAGCTGGCGCCGGGACCGGCCTGGCCCCACTGCGTGTGCAAGCGCGCCCGCTCCTTGATCTCCGGCGGGGCGTCCTTATCGACGAAGACCCACGACCAGGTCTCGATAGCGTTAGGGCCCCTGGGATGCCAGACGCGCAGCGTGCGCATGGGGTCGAGGCCCAGGAACGAGAGGTTGGGGAAGACCGTGCCGTTGATCGGCCAGACCTTCTGAGAGCGCACCGGGCCGAGACGGGACTCCATCTCCGGCAGGATGCTGACCATGTACTCCTCAAAGGCCGGATCCGCCAGCCTGGCGCGCTCCAGTGAGTAGGCCAGGCCGTGGCCGTTCCCGGCGTAGCAGGAGTAGCCGCGGGTCTGCAAGCTCTCGCGCTGTACCCCGCCGAAGCCGGCGATCACGGCCGAGAGGTGGGTCACGGGGAAGTGGTAGTTGTCTCCCTGGAAGTTATCTGCGGCGAACTTCCAGTTGCAGGGCATGATCCACTTGTGCAGGCCGGGGATAACCTCGGTGCCGCCCTCCCGCCGGTCCAGCATGACGTCGAGATACCAGGCCATGTCGCCCAGATAATCGGCCAGCGACATCGCGGCCGGGTCAAAGTTCCCGAAAATCAGGCCCTTGTAGTTGCTGACGTGGCTTACCGGCACCAGGCCCCACTGCTCCATGTCCAGCTGCTCGAAGTAGGCGTCCTGGAAGTTCGGTACGCCGATGAGCTTGCCGTCGTTGCCGTAGGTCCAACCGTGGTAGGCGCAGGTGAAGCTGGCTGCGTTACCTTTGTCGGCCCGGCAGACCTTCATGCCGCGATGGCGACAGCTGTTGATGAAGGCGTTGATCTTGCCCGAGCTGTCGCGGATGACGATGACCGGGTCTTCGCCCATATAGGTGGCGAAGAAGTCGCCGGGGTTGGGGATCTCGGACTCATGACAGAGATAAAGCCAGACCTTGCCGAAGACCCTCTCCAGCTCCTGCTGGTAGATCTCGGGGTCGACGTAGATTTTCCGGTCGACGAGCCCGAGGTTATCGTCGACCAGCGCGGACCCGCCGAGAGCTTCTATCTTGGTCGCCATCTTCTATTCCTCGCTTTCGAACTTCTGTGTATGCAGAATCTAACAGGTTAGCCGAACATTTGCCAATAAGTTGCGCGATACGCAATCTTGGCGATTTCGAAATTGCGATTAGAGAAACCTTCGCTGGGCATAGTGACTTTCAATATGGCGCGTGGTAGTATGCCCGCAATCAATTCGGAGGGAGAGTTATGTCTGACGAAAGCTATCTTGACCAATTGAGCGGGAAACGCATCACCCGGCGGCGGTTCATGACGATGGGTGCTGTCGGCGCGGCCGGCCTGGCTGCGGCGGGCCTTGTCGGCTGTAGCAGCAACGAGAGCACGACCTCCGGCACCGCCACAGCCATCAGCTACCCTGACCAGGGCATCAGTGATACAGAGATCAAGCTGGGCTGCGTCCTGCCGATCAGCGGCCCCATCCTGGGCAGTAACGCTCTTCCTAACTCCTACAAGGCCTATTGGGAATACGTCAACGCGGAAAAGAACGGCGTCGATGGGCGCAAGGTGACGTTTATTCTGTACGACGGCGCTTACAACCCGGTGCAGACACTGGACCAGGTCAGGCGCCTGGTAGAGCAGGACAAGGTGTTCGCGTTGGTCGAACTGCTGGGCACACCGACCAACCAGGCCATCCAGCCTTACGTCGAGCAGAACAAGGTGCCCAACATGTTCATCGGGTCGGGGGCTTCCGTATTCCTCGACCCTAAAGCGCACCCTTACACCACGATGGGCAACATGCCTTACGTCGTGGAGGGCGGGATCATCGGCGACTACATCGCCAAGAACATGTCCGGCGCGCGCATCGGCGTCTTCCGGCAAAACGACCCGCTGGGCGAGTCGTTCCTGGATGGCCTGAAGAAGGGCCTGGGCGCCGATAAGGCAGGCCAGATCGTGAGCGTCCAGACCTACGAGACCACGGACGTCAACATGTCGGCGCAGGCGCTGGCGATCCGCAACGCCAACTGCGACGCCGTCTGCTGCTTCTCCATCCTGCGTCCAACGGTCCCCTTCGTTAAGGAGTGCTTCAACCTGGGCTTCAAGCCCACGTTCTTCGCTGGATTGACCTCCGGCTCTCTCGATGTCATCAAGGCCGTCGGCCAGGACCAGTTCGTGGATAAGTGGATCACGGTATTTCCGCGCAAGGATCCCCGCGACCCTACCTACGCCAACGACCCCGCGGTCCAGCAAGCCAAGCAGATCATCTCCAAGTACGAGCCCAGCACCGATACCACCGACCCTAACTTCACCAGCGGCTTGGATTCCATGGCCGTCGTAGAACAATGCCTCAAGAACATGAAGACGCCCACGCGCCAAGGTTTCATCGATTCAGTACGCTCCGTCAAAGGCTTCCTGTCCACGATCGGTCTCCCGGGCTGCACCTGGGACGGCTCCACCAGCACCAACGCCACCCAGAGCAAGGAGCGGCTGGCCAAGTGGGGCGGCGACCGTTGGGTTCAGTTCGGCGACGTGGTTGACGGCGCCAAGTATCTGGCGTAGGAGGCTGCTATGCCAGAGATCCGGCCCGAATACTGGGTTGACGATCCCGGCGAGGTAGTTCGCTACTATCAGGACGTCCTGGGCTTCAACAAGCGCTACGACGTCCCAGGCGAAGGCGGCAAGATCGTCCACGCCGAGATCGACTTCCAGGGAAGCAACGCCATCATGATCGCAATCGCTCAGCCCGGGCGCGGCTCTGTCGATGCCGTCATCGACAAGCTAAACCGCGTGGGACCCGCAGCTCGTGGCGCCGGCGTCCTGCTCTACATCGATATCGGCGACATGGACATCGACAAGTATTACGCGGACGTGGTCGCCAAGGGGGCCAAGATCATCGAGCCGTTGCAGGACCAGTTCTTCGGCGACAGGACGTTCCGTATGGAGGACCCATTCGGCTACGTCCTCACGTTCGCGCGGCGCATGGCCGAGCGGCACTAACCCA
>DASRHH010000179.1:0-10819 GCA_035650635.1 Dehalococcoidia bacterium
TCTCGCAGCGTGTAGCGGCCACGTCCCATGAGGTAAATGCCGGCCTTGGAGATGCCCAACTCCGCGAAGGCGGCGTACAGCAGCGCTACCGTGGTGACGATGCTGTAGACGCCGCGGTCGTGGGCGCCCAGTTTGCGTGCCACGATAATGCCCGTTAGGGCAACCAGCACGTAGGTGCCGGCGCTGATGATGAACGTGAGGGCCGTACCGGCCGTCACGTTCAGGTCTTTTGTCGGCGCGTCGCGGACTGTGTTAGCCAGTTGTCGCCAGCGCATCGGCTCTCTCCAGGTGCCAGCGTACGAACCGCTCGATCCCCTCTTCGATGCCGACGCGGGGCTGGAAGCTGAGCATCTGCCGGGCGCGGCTGAAATCGGCGCGGGTGAGTGTCGGCTCGCCGGGCGGTACCGGCTTGTAGCGCACGGCCGCCCGCTTGCCCAGATGGGCTTCGATCAAGCTGACCACGTGGTCCAGCTCCACCGGCTGGCCGCCCCCCAGGTTGAACACGTGGTAGCCCGACATCGGCTTCTCGATGGCGCTGGCGATGCCGGCGATGATGTCATCGATGTAGGTGTAGTCCCGCCGAGAGTGGCCATCGCCGAAGATCGTGATCGGCTTACCCTGATCGATCAGGTCGATGAACTTGCGGATCGCCATGTCCGGTCGCTGGCGCGGGCCGTAGACGGTAAAGAAGCGCAGAGCAACGGTTGGCAGGTTGTAGAGGTAGGCGTAGACCTGGCAGATGCTCTCGGCGGCGGCCTTGCTGGCGCCGTAGGGCGAAAGCGGCCGTGTCGGTGCGTCCTCAAGGGCGGCGGCTCCGATCTGCCCGTAGACGGACGATGAGGACGCGAAGACGAAACGACTGATGCCGGCGCTGTGGCACGCCTGCAATAGAGAGAGAGTGCCCATGACGTTGATGTCGAAGTAGGCGTCCGGGTCCTCCAGCGAGGCCCGGACGCCGGCGCGCGCGGCCAGGTGGACGACCGTCGTGACCTTGTGCTTGCGCAGCAGGTCCGTCATCGCCTTCTTCTGGCGGACATCGCCCTCGATGAAGAGGGTATCGGCCAGCGTCTCGGCCAGGTTGAGCCGCTTAATGGCGGGATCGTAGTAAGGATCGAAGTTATCGAGCGCGATAAGCGAATGGCCGCGACCGCGCAGTCTCTGCACCAGGTGCGAGCCGATGAAGCCTGCAGCGCCGGTTACCAGAATCGTACCCAACATCCCACTTAGCTCCGCCGCGACTTACCGAGGGCCAGCTCCAGATAGCCGTCATCTTCTGTGACTTTCGTCTTGCCGAAGCCCTGCAACTCACGCAGGCGGTCCTTGAGCGGAAAGCCTTCCAGGTACTCCACCTCAAGCTCCAGGACGTCGTTCTTGAAACGGCTGACCTGCACCTGCTCAATGCCGGGCATCTGGGCCAGAGTCTTCTTCAGGTCATACATCTGACCGAAGTCCGAAAGCGGTGAGACGATGATGGTCTTCCAACCGATCATGACCGGCGCGGCCGTCGTGTGCGGACGCTGGGGCTCGTGCGCCGGTTCAGCCTGAGGTTCCACCGCGACCGGCCCGGCAGCCGCCTTTGCGGCGGTCTTCGCGGGCGCTTTTGGCGGCGCGGGTTCAGGCTCCGGCGGGCCAAGCTGCTCCCCAATGGCTTGCTCCGGCGCGCGCGCTTGCGCTGGCGCATCGGCCGGCCCGGCGGCCAGGGCTCGCTGCGGCCCCGCCAGGATCGACGACTCGGCGCGGGAGAGCGTTGTCTTGAGCAGGGCGATCGCGCGGCCCGGCATGCCGGGAGACCCGTCCGGCTCGGCGGCCTCGGCCTCGGCATCTTTTGGACGCCAGCGCTCTGCGAAGTTCGCGGCAATCCAGCCCAGCACGAGGCCCAGGATGCCGCCGATAACGGCCGCCTCCATGCCGCCCAGGGTGCTGGTGAGGTTGGTGGGCACTGTACGAGCCGGGTCTACCAGGAAGAGAGCCTGCAGGCTATCGACCGTGGAGTCGCCCTGGTTAGCCAGCGTGGCCAGCTCGGTCTCGATGGCCGTAGCCTCCAGGTTGAGGCGGGCCAGGGTACCGTCGCCGGTGAGACGGGCCAGGTTCTCCATGATCGCGTCGAATTCACGGCCCTGGCGGATGAGACTGTTGATACTCAGCTCGTAGGTCGCGAGGTTAAGGGCCTTAAGGCGATCGACGCGCTGCAGGTAAACCTGGCTGAGCCGGTTCTGTAGATCGGTAGCGCGCTGACTGGTTGACGTGTTTAAAGAATTACTGACGCGAGTCTGCTCCTCCGCGGCGTCAGCGATCAGCAGCTGAGCCGCCTGGTTGGCGATGAGTTCCGTCTGCTCGGCGCTGCCGCCCTGAGCTTCCACCTTGACGCGGTGCAGGCCGAGGTCGGCGGTCACTGTCAAGTCTTTGGAAAGCACCGGCGTCGGCGCAATCACACCCTGCTCGGCCAGCTTGGCCCCCAGGCGGGTGAGGAACTGCTGGCTCTTGGCGGTCTTGGCGATGGAGTCCGCATAGCTGGCGAGCGCTGTGTCGCTGGGCGCAGCACCGTCCGGAGAGACGAAGGAACCAACACCAAGCGTTACGCTGCTGCTGTAAGGGGCTGGCTTGCCCAGCAGACCGGGCAGCAGCTGCATGCCGATTATCGCGAAGACCAGGGCGCAGGCAGCCATCAGTCCCCACCAGCGGCGGATGATCTGCCAGTGAGTCTCGGAAAGCACTAGCGGCGCCTCCCGGCGGCGGCCACGGCCTTGCGGGCGCGCGGCGGCGCGGCGAAGTAGTCGGCGATCGTAGACGCGACGACATCTACCTGCCGCGGCGTCATCTCAGGGTACATCGGCAGCGAGAGGATGCGCTGGCACAGCGCTTCCGTGACCGGCAGAGAAACGACAGGATGGCCCATCTTCCGCCAGGCCGGCTGCAGGTGCACCGGCACCGGGTAGTGGATGCCGCTGGCGATCCCCTGGCCCTTGAGCCAGGCCTGTAGGCCGTCGCGGCCCGGCGCCTGCACTACGTAAAGGTGATAGACGTGCCGTGCGTAGTCCGTCTCGTGCGGCAGGACCAGGCCGGGTACGCCTGCCAACTGGCGGTTGTAGCGGGCGGCCAGTTGTCGGCGCCGGTCGTTCCAGCCGTCCAGGTGGGGCAGCTTGACTCGCAACACGGCGGCCTGCAGCTCGTCGAGCCGGGAGTTGAAGCCGAGCACCGAGTGGTGATAGCGCTCCTCTGAGCCGTGGTTGCGCAACGAGCGCACCTTCTCGGCTAAGTCGGGGTCATTGGTCACGACCATGCCGCCCTCGCCGTAGGCGCCCAGGTTCTTCGAGAAGTAGAAGCTGAAGGCCGCGGCACGCCCCAGCGCGCCCGGTCGGGCACCGTTGTACTCGGCGCCGTGGGCCTGGCAGGCGTCCTCGACGATCGAAAGGCCGTGCCGTTCCGCCAGGGCCAGCAGCGGGTCCATGTCCGCCGGCTGGCCGTAGAGGTGCACCGGCACAATGGCCCTGGTGCGCGGCGTGATGGCCGCGGCAGCCGCCGCAGCATCGATGGTGTAGGTCACGGGATCGATATCGACGAGGACGGGCGTGGCGCCCGTGTGCACAATCGATTCCACCGTGGCGATGAAGGTATGCGACGCGGTGATAACCTCGTCCCCGGGGCCGACACCACAGCCGAGCAGCGCCAGGAAGAGCGCGTCCGTGCCGGAACTCACACCGATGCCATAAGAGGCGCCACAGAAGGCGGAGAACTCTTCCTCCAGCGCGCTAACGTTATCGCCCAGGAAGAGGTGCATCCCATCCAGGACCTCTTCCATTCGCGCCAGTATTTCGCCCTTGAGCGAAAGGTACTGCTGCTTGAGGTCGGTCATCTCAATGTTCAATTGCAACCTCCGGCAGGATGTTGACGGACACCATCAGCGGCTCGCGGCCGTCGTCCTTTGTCGGCGTCAAGCACTCCATGGCGCCGCCCTGCTCTAGCGAGCGGGTCAGCGCCTCCAGGATGCGCACTACCTGCAGGCCGTGCAGACCATCGCTGAGCGGCCTGGCGCCGTTACGGATGCTGTAGACGAAGTGAGAGACCTCTTCATGCAGCGGCTCAGCGTCCTTGACGTAGGGCAGCCGCACGTCCCCAAGGTGGTAGTTGAACTGCTGCATGGGAGCGGCACCGTTGCCATTACTGCGGCCGTTGCTACTGGCATGGCCGTTGCCATTGCCGTTCTCGTAAACCGGGCTAACACGGCGGTCGTAGAGGCGGATCGCCTCATTGCCGGCGAGGTCGTCGTAGATGACCATGCGCTCGCTGCCGACAACAGTCAGGCGCCGCACCTTCTGCGGCTCCAGCCAGCTCAGATGCAGGTGCGCATAGACGTCGTTGCCGAAGAGGAGGTCCGCGTAGGCGACCTCCGAGATGCGCGGGTTGACACAGCTGACACCGCGCGTCCCGACGGCCACCGGCTCGGAGTCGAGCAGGTACAGCAGGATCGAGAGATCGTGCGGCGCCAGGTCCCAGAGGACGTCGACGTCCGGCCGCAGCAGCCCGAAGTTGAGGCGCGAGCTGTGCACATAGAGCACCTGTCCCAGGTCGCCCGCTGTGATCAGCTGCTTCAGCATGCGCACCGGCTGACTGTAAAGGAAGGTGGCGCCGACCATCAGCGTCAACTGTTGCTCCGCCGCCAGGCGGATCAGCTCGACGGATTCCTTGGAGGTGACAGTGAACGGCTTCTCGACAAGCACGTGTTTCCCCTGCTCCAGGGCCTTGCGGGCCAGCGGGAAGTGGGTGACGGCCGGCGTGGCGATGACGACGGCGTCGATATTGCTGCTCAGAAGATCGTCGTAGCTGGTGGTGGCCAGCAGCCGCGGCTTACCCGCCAGCGTCTTCTCCAGGAGCACCGGGTCGGCGTCGCAGACGGCCGTGAGACGGCCTTCGGACAGGTCGCCGAGGACTCGCAGGTACTTCTTGCCCCAGTAGCCGCAACCCACCAGGCCGATGTTGACCATCTCCATTTCCTCCTAGAACCCCCACCCGCGGAAGAAAATGCGCGGAATGGTGGCGCCAATCAGCTTGAGGTCCAGCAGCGGGGAGACCTTGTCCACGTACTCAATGTCCAGCCGGATCATCTCCTCCAGGTTGGTTGCGTCATTCCGACGCACCTGCCAGAGGCCGGTAATCCCCGGGCGCACCGCAAAGCGGCGGTAGGCCCAGTTGGCGTAGAGGTCCAGCTCGTAGGGGATGGCGGGCCGCGGCCCGACGATGCTCATCTCGCCGCGCAAGACGTTGAATAGCTGCGGCAGCTCGTCCAGGCCGCTGGCACGCAGGAAGCGGCCGACGCGGGTCACCCGTGCGTCCTGCTTCGGCTTGTAGGTGCCGCGCCCATCCTCGATAGCGATTGGTTCGCCGCGGGCGAATGCCTCGATGGCGCGGCGGTGCTCGGCGTCCGGCGTGTCGTCGAACATCGAGCGGAACTTGAACATCGTAAACGCCTCGCCTTCCAGGCCCAGCCGCTCCTGGCGGAAGAAGACCGGCCCTCTAGAGTCGAGCTTGATTGCCAGCGCCGTCAGGGCCATCAACGGCGCCAGGACTATGAGCGCCGGCAGGGCCAGCGCCAGGTCCAGCACGCGCTTGACCAGCGCGCCCTCCTTGCGCCGCGCGATGCCAACGCGAACACTCAGCTCGTTGCGGATGCCAGGCAGTGTGATCGCCTGGTAATCGTCGAGGCGAGCCGAAACCGTCTTCTCTTCCAACGGCCAGTTCACGAGAGCACCCCAGCTATGCGAGGCCGCACCGTGGGCCGGCCGATGCCGATGTAGGTAAGTCCGGCCTCGGTGATCGATGAAGGGTCGAGGGCATTGCGGGCGTCCACCAGGACGTCGCCGCGCATGAGGCCGCGGACACGCCGGAAATCCAGCGAGCGGAACTCGTCCCAGGCCGTCGCCAGGATGACTACGTCCGCCCCGATAGCAGAGGTGTAGGGATCGCCGCAAATGGCGACGCCCGATAGCTCTGCGGCCTCGTTGACGGCCGGGTCGTAGGCCCGGACTTCGCAGTCCTCCGATTGCAGCACCCGCACCAGCCGCAACGCCGGCGATTCGCGCAGGTCGTCGCAGTTGGGCTTGAAGGTGAGGCCCCAGAGGGCCACCGATAGGCCATCCAGCGGGCCAAGCAGCTCGCTTAGCTTGTCCAGCAGCAGCTCAGGCTGGCGCCGATTCACTTCCTGCACCGCCACCAACAGCTCGTTGGCCACGCCGGTGCGGTCCGCCGTGTGCACAAGAGCCGCCAGGTCTTTGGGCAGACAACTGCCGCCCCAGCCCAGGCCGGCTTGCAGGTAGGCGCCGCCAATCCGCGGATCGAGGCCTAACGCCTCCGAGACCGCCGTGACGTCGACACCGCAAGCCTCCGAGAGCTCGGCCAGCTGGTTGATGAAGCTGACCTTGGTCGCAAGAAAGGCGTTGGAAGCGTACTTGGTGAGCTCAGCCGTGCGCGAGTCGGTGACGATGAGCGGCGCGGGGATGTCGCCGAAGAGCCCGGCCACGGCTCCCGCCGCCTCCGGCTCCTCCGCCCCGACGATGATGCGATCCGGCTGCAGAAAGTCGGTGATGCCCAGGCCTTCGCGCAGGAACTCCGGGTTGGAGACGACTGTCAGGCCGTCCGGCAGCAGCCGCTCGCTGAAGAAGGCACGCAAGCGGTCGGCGGTACCGACCGGCACAGTGCTCTTGAGGACAACGACCGGCCGGGCGTCGTCCAGCAGCCCGCCCGCGATGCTGCGGGCCGCGGCGAGGACGTGGCTCAGGTCGGCGGAGCCGTCTTCGTTGGGCGGAGTGCCCACGCAGAGGAAAACGAACTCGGCGCCTGCCAGAGCCTCCACGTAGTCAGTGGTGATGGAGAGCTGGCCTAGCCGCTGGTGATGCTCCCACAGCGGCTTCAGGTTAGGCTCGTTGATCGGGACGCGGCCCTGCTTGATCGAGCGCACCTTATCGGCGTCGATCTCAACGCAGGTCACGTAGTGGCCCAGCTTCGCCAGACAGGCGGCGCTAACCAGGCCGACATAGCCCGCCCCAACGACACAGATTCTGCTCAAGCAATTGCTCCTGGATTCATCACAGCTATGGTTTCACATACCCAAAGGCGGATTCAGTTAGAGGAAGGTAGTTGGCCCGTCTGAATCCGGTTAGAGTGCGAATCGACGTTGTCTAGGCTCGGCGATTCGTCCTACGATGCACCTGCAATGAGCACTCCATCGCCTTCGACGATTCCGACCGGGCAGCTGGCCGGCATCGAGGCGCAGGCCGTCGAGATCGTGCGCGAGGCCGGACGCCTGCTGCTGGCGCGCTTTCGCACGACGTTAAAGGTCGATTGGAAAGGCAAGAAGGAGGGAGTCGACCCCGTTACGGAGGCTGACCGCGAAGTGGAGGAGTTCGTGCGGGGAGAGCTGGAGCGGCGCTTCCCGGATCACGGCATTGCGGGGGAAGAAGGGGCCGGGAGCGGTAGCGAGGCGCGGCCCTACACCTGGGTGCTGGACCCGCTGGACGGCACCGTCAACTTCATGAACGGCCTGCCGCTCTGGGCCTGCTCCCTGGGCCTGATCGAAAACGGCGTTCCCGTGGTAGGGGCAATCCTCATCCCCTGGCCCCGTGATGGCGGCGTCCTGGTAGCGAGCGCTTATAAGGGCGGCGGCGCCCGCCTGGATGGGGAGGAGATACGTCTGCCGAGCGAAGAGCGCTCGCCGGCGCGCATCGCCGTCATGCCGTTCGGGGCGTTCCGCTTGCGACGCCAGGCGCCGTCACAGGAAGGACGGCCGGTCGAACGGCGCAGCGTCGGCAGCATCGCCTATGAGCTGGCCGCGACGGCGATGGGCATCTACCGTTATGTCATCTTCACCGGGCCGCGAACGTGGGACGTGGCGGCAGGAATAGTCATTGTCCAGGAGGCCGGCGGCAAGGTCTATACGATGGATTCGGGCGCCCGCTGGCGCCCGTTCGAGCGGTTCAGCGCCCAGCCGGACGCCCAGGGCAAGCCGGCCGCATACCCGGGCCAGGAGGATCTGCGCCGCCGGATACCGCCCGTCCTGGCCGGCCCGGCGCTGGACGTAGAGGACGCCGTCCAAGAGCTGGTGCTGGCGCCCTCGCTGTTATCGCGGCTGCTGCGAACGGCCCGCCGCGCCCTGATGGGCGCGGGACGCGGCCGGCCGCCGCCGCAGGCTAGCTAAGCCGGCTGAGCCGTGTGTTCAGCTTCGTAGAGTTCCAGCGCGGCCAGCGGCACCTTGCGGATCGGGCCGGCTGACTCCAGCCAGAGATCGCCGGCGGCCACCAAGCGCTGGATCTGGCGCACGCTGGTGCCCAGCCACTCCGCGGCTTCGTCGAGGGTCAACGGATCGTCGACGACGCGCAGGCCGCCGAGCAGCTGCGGAAAGAGCCACGAAAGCTCCTGGTTGGTATAGCGGTCCAGGCCGTCGCAGACGCGCCCCTGTTGGGCGACAGCGCTGCAGGTGATCGGCCGGCCGCCCAGCTTCTCGCGCTCAAACCTGAGGATGCGCCGCAGCAGCTCTTCGCGCTCCAGCGACTCGATATCCGGGATCGCGCGATGGTAAGCGTGGCGCAGCTCCGGCAGGGTCAGGCGAAAGATGCCGCCGCAACACGGCCCGACGCCGAAGTCGACGTAGAGCTCCCAGGTGGAGAGGCAATCGTGCTCGCGCATCATGCGCAGCTGGTGCTCGCCGATGAGCTTTTCCGCCTCGGCGCGCGTGATCAGACGTTTGCCAGCCATCGAACCCGCCCCCAACGAAATCGCCGCTGGACCAATCATAGCACCGCGCTTTCGGCGGCGGTTCAGGCGTCCGGCAGGTCTTCGCGATGGATCATGCCCAGCAGGCGGCCCCCCGGGTCGGTGACGGGGGCCTGTTTCATGTCACGCTTGTCCATGTACTCGCGCATCTCTTCCACCGGCACGTTAGGGCGGAAGGTGCTGGGGCCGGGGTACATGACATCCTCCGCGCGGGAGTCCGGACCGGCGGCCTCAAACTGTCGCGAAGCCAGGCGGCCCAGCACAATGCCGGCTTCGTTAAGCACCAGGCAATAGTCCTTCCCCGCCAGTCGCTCGCGCACGCTCTGCACCGGCTCGTCGGGGCGGCAGGTCGCCACGTCATGCCGGAGCAAGCCGCCGATACGCGGCTCGCTGGCCTGCTCACCCTCCACCGGCAGGCCTGACGCCAGCCAGTTGAGCTTGCCGCCCTCGTAGTCGTAGACGTCGAAACCGAGGCGTTGCAGCCGCCACGCGGCGCGCGGACTGAGGTCTCACTGGTAGTCCCAGCAGTAGACGATAACCGGCCGGTTGCGATCGAGGGCGGCGGCGGCCTGCGGCGTCAGTTTGGTCAGCGGGATGTGGATGGCTCCGGGCAGGTGCTGCTCGCGATACTCCTTCTCAGGCAAGACCTCCACCAGTTGCGCGCCCTGCTCCAGGAGACGCCGCAACTCCTCCAGCCTGATGCCGCGAACATCATCGCTCATGGCAGGGTCTCCTCGTCGTCGCCGGCGGCCGCACTGCCCAGGGTGCTGAGCAGGTCTTCCAGGATGCGGCGGCTCGCCTCCAGTTGGTCGTGGAACTGCGCGGTGTCGCTGTGGTAAATCTGCTCTCGCAGCTCGCCCAGGCGCTGGCTCACCAGGTTGTAGAGAGCCGTCAGCTCCTCCTTCGAGAAGTAGAGAGGCGTAGGATTATCGCTGGCCATAGCAAAGTTGGTATATCACGAAAAGCCGATGTTCGCGTGCCGGCGAGTCATGGTGGAGATACAAATCCCTCAAAAACTATCGAACGCAATCCGCCGTCAGCGGCCGGTATGGCCGTTGACAAACCCTGCGCTCAAGCCTAACTTTGTGGCATCGAAAACGCGGCTACTAGGAGGTTGGGAGATGTCTCATTACTGGGTTGGCAAGCTTTGCTTCGATGCGACGCGTAATCCGGCTTTGGTAGAAGAGTACAAGAAAGACCCGGAGGCTCTCCTAAATCGCTATCGCTTCACGGAGGAAGAGAAGCAGCGCCTGCGCGACTGTGATGCTCCCTATTTCTACCAGTTGGGCATCAATCCGTATCTGGTAGGCCGCATTGGCTCCTTCATGGAGTTCAACATGGGAGATATGGGATCGGGGCGCATGGCCTTCTACAAGGCGCTCCAGCCAGCCGGAGCGCATCCTTTGCTGCCGTTCGTCTCCTTCCCCGGGCCTGCACCGCTCGCTGGCAAATATCTCATTCGGGATGAGGACCTTTAACGTCCGCCTAAGCGAAATTTGCTCCCCTGGAGTAGAATAGAGTAGGAAAGCATCCATATGGGTGGAGGCGGAATGGGTTACGCACTAATAACCGGCTGGGCCTTCGAAGAGGGCCAGGTCGTAGAGGCCGCCAAGGCGGGGGACCAGGAGTCGATCGTGCGATTGCTCGATCGCTTCTTTCCGCAGATCTACCGCTGGATGTTGAGCCGTGCCCACGACGAGGAGCAGGCCAAGGAGTTGGCCGAGAAGGTCTACTATCGCATGCTGGACGAGTTGCCCAGCTTCAACTACAAAGACACGCCGATGGTGACCTGGCTCTACGAGCTCTCCAAGCGCGTCTTCGAAGAGGAAAGCCTGGCCGTAGCGGCCAAACGCTGAGGCCAGGGCACAACCGCACCGAGCGCCGGCTAGCCTGGCGCTTTTTCTTGCGCCTCCCCCGCCTACGCGGCGCCGCTGCTATACTGGTGACCGCCGGCTCCCCCTGAAGCAGACGAAATGGACAACCGAAACACCACAAGTGACCCGCTCTCCGCGCTGGCCACGCTGCCGGGCGCGGACAACATCGCTTATTACCGGCT
>DASRHH010000180.1:0-3372 GCA_035650635.1 Dehalococcoidia bacterium
GGAGCAGGCCGCCTCAACCTTCAATCGTTGCTGGACCTGGCGATAGGACGACCTCACGATGCCAAAGACGTGTTAAAGTCTGGCTGTACCTGTTTCGGCGGGGCAGCGCGCGCGGTAACGAGGATCTAGCCGCGGCCATCACCGATCTGGTCATGCACCCCACGCTCGACAGCTATGAGCGGCACGTGCGGGTCTTCGCTCGCTACATCGCCCAAGGCGCAAAGACGGAGTTTCAATACGACGAGCAATCCCTGAAGGAGGTGACCGCCCTTGTCTCGTCTCAGTGAGGTCTATGGCCACCCGGCCGTAAAGCGCTTCGGCCAGGCCTATCGCCGCGCCCTTCGCGACCCGTCCACTCAGGACTACGCGTCCCTCATCGACCTGGAGAACGCGGAAACGGAAGAGAGGCTAGCCGAAGCCGTGCGCCGGTTCCTGCGTCGCAACCACAAAACGGCGCAGGATAAGAACTGGTTCTGGCCTGGCGACCAACAACTGGAAGAGGTGATGAAGCTGGCCGAGGAAAATGTAGTCCTCGTCCGCGCCGCCATCGAAAGCTACGCCCTGCTGTGGGAACCCCGGTCGGAGCGGGAAGCAACAACTCAGGGGGAACAATCATGACGACAAACGACGCTGTCTTCGAGATTGGCCTGATGATGCGGGCCACCTGGGACCTGCACTCCCTCAACAACGAGGGAACCGTGGGCAACGTCAGCGAGCCGCGAACGGTGGTACTGGCAGACGGCACCAAGACGGATGGCGTGTCTGGCGAGATGCTGAAGCACCTGCACACATTTAACGTCTGGTTGGCCGAGCGACAGAAGGACCGCTTCTGCCCAGCCTGCCAACGGCTCCAGCCCCAGAAGGCGGACCTCCCCGAATACCGCCGCACGTTCTCCGGCACTGACAACGTGACCGCCATGGCTCGAGCCATCAGCAACTGCATCCTTTGCGACCTCCATGGCTTCCTGTTGCAGGCCCCCGCTATATCCCGCCGCTCCACCGTCGAGTTCGGGTGGGCGGTGGGCTTGCCAGAGGTCTATCGCGACATCCACGTTCACGCACGCCACGCGGTCGCTGAACGAATGCAGCGGGAAGAGCGAGAGGAAGCTCGCCGCGAGCGCGAAGAACGGCGGAGACGCGGCGAGGAGGTAGAGCCAGAGGAAGTGGCAGCCCAGATGGTATACCACCGGCCCACCCGCTCAGGAGTCTACGCTGTCGTTTCCCTCTTCCAGCCCTGGCGCATCGGTCTGAACGAGATCACCTACGAATACGCCATAGACGACGCGTCGCGCCTAGCCCGCTACCGGCTGGGTCTAGAGGGATACAGGAACCTCCTCCAACGGGGCGACGGCGCCATGACGTCCACGCGGCTTCCCCACATCGAAGGCGTCGAAGGCATCATCGCCGTGTCCCGTCAGAATGCTCCGGCGCCTGTTATCAGTCCCCTTCGGGAGGACTACAGTCAGCAGCTGGAGGCCCTAGCTGCGGCCAACGGCCGGGTGACTTTGTACCGGTTCAATACAGTAGCGGAAGCCTGCGGCGTCTTGGATAAGCTGGCCGAGATGACCCTCTACCCATTCAGGAGCTAGGCATCGATGACGGAGTGGATTCGGGCAGAGGTACATTTCGCCTCCCTGTACTCGTATCGGGTCCCCAACACCTCGCCCAGCTTCGCCTTGGCGTCCCCGGTCCCGAGTCCCTCGGCCGTCCGCCTGGCGCTGGTCGACGCCGCCATTCAGCACTCCGGCTCAGTGGCAGCCGGCGATGCAGTTTTCGAATTGGTGAAAGAGGCTCCTCTTCTTCTCGTGCCTCCCGAGCGTGTATGCGTCGTCCGGGCTCTTGTCAGACGTCTCAAACCCCCGAAGGAAAAGGATAAGCCCTTGGAGAGACCACCTGGGATTCGAGAGTACTGCCACCCGAAAGGTCCGTTGGAGATTTATATCCAGCTAGAGGATGAAACCGAGCGCGTTGCTGAGCTCTTCCGCCGGCTCCGTCGACTCGGTACTACTGACTCATTGGCCCACTGTTCGGCAGAGATGGTCGATGCACCTGCCGAGGACTTGGCCTGCCGTCCGCTTGATGGAGTCCCGGGCCACTTGGACAACTTTGACCGGCGCATGATTGTGAGTCTGCTGGAACTGCCCTTAGGGGCGACGTTTGACGACGTGAATCCATATTCGGCAACGCCACGGGGATTCAAGTACCGCCAGCAGTTCTGGGTGCTGCCCCTAGTCCGGACGCAGCGGGGCCAAAACTGGACCCTGTACGAGCGGGCGCCGTTCGTCTCCGCCCGAGGTTCCCCATGACCACCCTGCTCATCTATGACGTGCCGGACGACGCCCTGCGCTACCGAGTCGCCGAGGCCTGCCTCGACTATGGCCTGCGGCGCGTCCAGTACAGCGCCTTCGTCGGCGAGCTCAGCCGCAACCGCCAGCAGGAGATCCTCCTGCGCATCCGCCGCCTGCTGGGGTCGCGGCCGGCGCGCGTACAGCTCGTCCCCGTGTGCGAGAAGGACCTCCGTCTCATGAAGGAGGTGGTCACCGCTGGCTACGTCATCGCCAGCTAGCGCCGTCCCGCCTGCCTGGGCCGGCCGCCCTGCGGCTGGCCCAACCGGGCCCGGCGCGGCCGTCGCGCCCGCGCTGCCGGTGCTGCCCGTCACCGACGTCAAGCAGTACCCTTACTGCCCGCGCGTCGTGTACTACAGCCACCTGCTGCCGCAGCGCGCCCGGCCGGCCACCTTCAAGATGCAGGCCGGCCGGGACGAGCACGAGCGCCAGGCCGCGCTCGAAGACCGGCGCACGCTGCGCGCCTACGGCCTCGCCGAAGGCCGCCGCCACTTCGACGTCCAGCTGACGTCGTCGCGGCTGGGCCTCAGCGGCCGCCTGGACTTGGTCATCGAGACGGAGACGGAGCTCGTGCCTGTCGATTTCAAGAGCAGCGAGGGCAAGGCGGGCCTGAACCACAAGTACCAGCTGACCGCGTACGCCCTGCTCCTGGAGGACGCCTGGCCGGCGGGCGGTCCCGGCGCCGTAGGAGGGCGGCGTCGGCCGGTGCGCCGCGGCTTCATCTACCTGACGCCCAGGAAGCAGGCCGAAGAAGTGCGCATCACCTCGAACATGCGCGGCTGGGTGCACAAGGCGCTGCGAGAGGTCCGCGCCATGCTCGCCGCCGAATCGAAGCCGGAGCCGACCCGCGTGCGGGGCCGCTGCCGCGACTGCGAGTACCGCAATTACTGCCCGGAGGTGTGGTGACCGCGATGGCAACACTCGTTTGTTCGGTAGGCACTGCCGAACTGACCGAAATCTCCTACCAGTTCGCCGGCCAGCGTCACCGGACGCGTTTTGCTCCTGTGGCTCTGGCCAAGCTGCATGA
>DASRHH010000181.1:0-2062 GCA_035650635.1 Dehalococcoidia bacterium
GTCCTTCCGGTCGGCGGCATCAAGGAGAAGGTGCTGGCCGCCATGCACGCCGGAATCAAGACGGTCATGCTGCCGGCACGCAACAAGCGCGACTACGAAGACATTCCCGAGGAAGCCCGCCAGCGCCTGCAGTTCGTCTGGCTCGAGACCGTCGAACAAGCCCTCGATCACGCCCTCGACCGGGAGCAGGCGGCAGCCGCATGAGCATCTGCGCTACGGGCTGAAGCCGCAAGCTCCCAACCGAATTCAGCAGATCGCAATCATTGGCCGTACCCGGTGACCTGAGCCCCTAGATCTCCTCCAGATTTGAGTAGAGTCCGTCGACCGAAAGGGGAGACGGACGATGAGGCGATCGAGGTTCAGCGAGGAGCAGATCATCGGCATCCTGCGGGAGCAGGAAGCGGGTGCGGCGACGGCGGAGGTCTGCCGCAAGCACGGGATCAGCAGCGCCACCTTCTACAAGTGGAAGGCGAAGTATGGGGGCCTGGACGTTTCTGACGCCCGGCGACTGAAGGCGCTCGAGGCGGAGAACGCCAAGCTGAAGAAGCTTCTCGCCGAAGCGATGCTCGACAACGTCATGTTGAAGGACATCGCAGCAAAAAAATGGTGACGCCCGCCGCCAGACGGGAGGCCGTGGCTCACCTGGGCCAGAGCTATGGGGTGAGCCAGCGGCGGGCGTGCCGAGCGATGGGGGTGGACCGCACGTCGGTTCGCTATCGCAGCCGGCGACCGGATGACGGCAGTCTGCGCGCCCGGCTGCGAGAGCTGGCCGCGAGCCGGCGGCGGTTCGGCTACCGGCGGCTGGCCATCCTGCTCCGCCGTGAAGGGGTGCGGCTGAACCACAAGAAGCTGCGCCGGCTCTATGCGGAGGAACGGCTCCAGGTCCGCCGCCGCGGTGGGCGCAAGCGGGCGCTGGGCACGCGAGCGCCCATGGCGATCCCGCAGGGGCCGAACCAGCGCTGGTCGATGGATTTCGTGAGCGATGCCCTGGCCGACGGCCGGCGGTTCCGGATCCTGGCTGTGGTCGACGACTTCACCCGCGAGTGCCTGTGCCTGGTGGCCGATACCTCGCTGTCCGGCCTGCGGGTCGCTCGGGAACTCGATGCCGTCATCGCCAACCGCGGCCGCCCCGCCACCTGTGTTTCCGACAACGGCACCGAGCTGACCAGCATGGCGATCCTGCGATGGTCGCAGGAGACGGGCGTGGACTGGCACTACATCGCGCCCGGCAAGCCCACCCAGAACGCCTTCATCGAAAGCTTCAATGGCCGCCTGCGGGACGAGCTGTTGAACGAGACCATCTTCGTCTCGCTCGCCCACGCCAGGGCCGTCCTCGAGATCTGGAGACAGGACTACAACACCGTCCGACCACACAGCGGCCTCGGCAATCTGCCGCCGGCCGACTACGCCAAGCTCAGCGCTCCTGCGATGCAACGGGACGGGACGCTGCGCTCACCTGGGGGCTTCGCGCCCCGTCCCGTTGCACCACCGAGCCCGACAGGCTCAAATGATGAACGGATTCTACTCATCGATGGATGAGACTTGGGGCTCAGGTCAATAGTGACCTCGTTCTCGCGCTGGCCATTGCGTTGTCGCATGCGTATGGGTCGGCGGTGGCACAAGGGTAGCTGGACTGTGTCCGAGTGGAGATGCGGCAATTCACTTGACGACGGACAAAACGCAGGCCTATGCCGCAGTCCATCTCATCTCTGTCCAAGCTGGCCTCGGGGCCAATCAATGGCTGTTGCCAATTAGAATGACCAAGATTCATTGGCACGCCTTCCAGGCCTTTGCCTGCACGCTCGTGGGCGAATGCTTATTCTCTCGACCTGCCTCCGCGGCAGAACTCTCAGATGGAGCGGCGTTGGGGCTTGCCTGGGGTATTCCTTTCATTGGACTGCTAACGACCATCGCGCTGGGTCAGGCTTTGTTCCCCGCCTCTTGGATACGCCATTACGGCAAGGTGGTCTTCCTTTGGATCGTCGCCGTGGTGGTTCCGATTGTGACGAAGATGGGGTCATTGGGTGTATTAGCCCTAACGCGGCTTATGATCCTCGACTAC
>DASRHH010000182.1:0-10216 GCA_035650635.1 Dehalococcoidia bacterium
CAGCCGAGCCTCGTTGGAGATGCGCTCGGACCAGCGGGCCAGCCGGCTGAGGGGGCCGTCGCCGCCGATTATGGCGTAGGCCTGCCAGTCGCCCTTGCCAGGCCAGGCCAGCACCAGGCCGCCGGACTTCGGCTTCTCCGCCTCGGTTAGCTTCTGGCGTTCGGCATCGATCCAGTCGCGGGCCTCTTCCATGTGTCCCGGAAAGGGGCTGGTGGGCGCGCCGAACACCTCGGAGCGCGCCTCGACGACCAGCTGGAACTGCTGGCGGGCGCGCACCATGGAGTCGCGGAAGGTCTGGTTGGCCTGTCTCTGGAACTGGTGCGCGGAGTCAGCGACCGGCAGCAGCTCTTTGGCCAGCTCCTCCAGGTCGAACTCCTCCAGGACCACACCGGCCGGCAGCCCGGAACGCTCGACAAGGCCGGCGAGGTCGATAATCGTGATGCCGAGTCGGGTCGCGGCGGATTCCCGGCCGGAATCGCTCGCAAGGTCGTAAAGGTTCGTCATTTGTTGGCATCTCAATGATAGCACGCGACCCGGCGCCACCCTGAACGCGCCGGCCGTTCCGCTTGGCCTGAGCGCGATATATCATGGCGGCGGTAAGCCGAATACGGAGGTGCCAAATGACCACTACCGGAAAGACCCGCAGCGAACGCGACTCCATGGGGCCGATGGAGGTCCCGGGAGACGCCTACTACGGCGCCTCCACCCAACGCGCGGTCCTCAACTTCCCCATCAGCGACGTCCGCTTTCCACGCTCCTTCATCCGCGTTCTCGGCTTAACTAAGCTGGCGGCTGCGCAGGTCAACGCCGAGCTGGGCTTGCTGGACGCGAAGCTTGCCGACGCTATCGTCCAGGCGGCGCAGGAAGTGGCGGACGGCCGCTTCGATGCAGAGTTCGTCGTCGATATCTACCAGACCGGCTCCGGCACCTCCACTAACATGAACGCCAACGAGGTCATTGCCAATCGCGCCTCGGAGATCCTGGGCGGCGAGCGCGGCTCCCGCCTGGTCCACCCCAACGACCATGTCAACCTGGGCCAGTCCTCCAACGACGTCATTCCGACGGCGATCCACCTGGCCGCCATGGCGGCGATGAACGAGCGCCTGCTGCCAGCCCTGGAAGGTCTTCAGGCGGCGCTGGTCCAGAAGTCTACCGAGTTCTGGGACATCATCAAGACCGGCCGCACCCACCTGCAAGACGCCACGCCGATCCGGCTGGGCCAGGAGTTCCTGGGCTATGCGCAGCAAGTGGAGCGCGGCGTCGGCCGCGTACGCTTCGCGCAGCAAGAACTGAGCGAGGTTGCCCTGGGCGGCACGGCCGTTGGCACCGGCGTCAACACCCACCCGGAGTTCGCCTCGCGCGTCTGCCAGAAGCTATCGCAGCTGCTCGGCTTCGAGGTGCGGGAGACGAGCGCCCACTTCCAGGCCCAGAACTCGCTGGACGGCGTGGTGCAGGCCAGCGGCTGCTTGCGCACAGTCGCGATCAGCCTCAACAAAATCGCGAATGACATCCGTTGGATGGGCTCCGGACCGCGCGCCGGCCTGGGCGAGCTGAACCTGCCAGAGGTGCAGCCGGGCAGCTCGATCATGCCGGGCAAGGTCAACCCCGTGATCGCCGAATCGACGATCATGGTGGCGGGCCAGGTCATCGGCAACGACGCCGCGGTCGTACAGGCCGGCCTCGGCTCTTACTTCGAGCTGAACTTGATGATGCCGTTGGCCGCCCACAACCTGCTGCAGAGCATCGAGCTTCTGGCCGCAGCCGCGAGTAACTTCCGAGAACAGTGCGTCGTCGGGCTGCAGGCCACGGGCCGCGGGCCGGAGATGGTGGAGCGGGGCCTCATGCTGGCGACGGCACTGGCGCCGGCCGTCGGCTACGACGCCGCGGCCGAGATCGCCAAGGACGCCGCCAGGAGTGGCCGCACCATCCGCGAGACCGCGCGCGAAAAGACTTCCCTCTCAGACGAAGAGCTGGACCGGCTGCTCAACCCTGAGAAGATGACGGAGCCCGGACTGGGCGGCGGGCCCGCCGGCGGCTAGTCCGGGACGCGGCGGGGCAGCAGGTAGCTGCCCATGGTCAGGACCAGGCCGGCCACAATGACCACGTCGCCGGGGCTGAAGGCATAGATCCGCAACGGGTTATCGACCGTCAGCACGTCCGAGAGGAACCAGAGGCGGGTGCTCTCCCGCCGCAGCAACACGTCCTTGCTGTGCGGGACCGGCTCGCCCAATCGCACATCGGCGATGCGACTGGCCTGGCCGGCGCGCTCGGCGGTCTTGGGGTCCAGCGGCATCAGGCCCCCGTTGGTAGCGACCGCCAGGAAGTTCAGCAAAACGCCGATCCCGATGACGGCGATGCCCAGCCGGCGGCGGTTAAGCCAGACGAAGGGGAAGAGCAGCAGGTAGGCGAGGACAAAGAGGTAGCGGCGCAGCACCGCCAGTTCCCCCAGGCCAGCGAAGACTACGAAGAACTGAAGGGCGACGGCGCTGAAAGCAAGAAAAGCACCCCGCAGCTCCAGTTGCTGGAACTGCCAACGTGCTTTTCGCTGCTCGATGATTCGATTGTGGGCCAGCAGGCCCGGGTCTCAGTCAGTAACCTGGGTGGCTTACCACCACCAAGGAGCGACCGCGGCAACAACCAGGCTGAGGACCGCCAGGTTGGCCAACACAAAGGCGGTAAGACGCTTCATAAGAACAACTCCTCTCGTTTATTGCTGACCCGATTATAGTGGATAACTATCGCGATTTATCAGCGTGTCAAGGGCGATTTCAAAGATATTTCGAAAATTCACGCATAACCTGTCAAACAAGTGACGTTTGCAGCGAGGATCGGCAAAAAAACGGCCCTACTGACGGCAGGGCCTAATAGGGAAGCCTGGGCTTAGCTAGCGGGAGAGCAGGTCGTCCCAGTCCTCGGAGTCGCCCTCATCGTCCGCCATCTCGTCGCGCTCAACCAGCTCCGTGTAGCGTCGATAGGCGAACTTGGCCGCCTCCGTCTCGCCGGCCTTGAGATAGCTGCGGATCAGACGTTGCCAGGCGGTCTGGTTCAACTCGTCGACAGCCAGGATCTGCTGGCAGAGGTCAATGCAGCGGCGGTGGTCGCCGCGCTCGGCGTAGGCGGCGGCCATGCCGCCGAGCAGCCGCAGGTGTTGCTCCTCCAACTGCCAGCGCAGGTTGTCCGCCCACTCACTGTCGAAGTCCGGCGCAAAGGCCCCCTGGTAGAGCGCCAGCGCCTTCTCCAGGAGGACCAGCCGGTCGTGGTTGTCCTTGGGCAGCGCCTCCGCCTGCTTGACGACGGCCGCGAACTCTTCAACATCGAACCACGGCGCCGACTGCGGGTTGATCGAGTAGGCGCCGCCGTCCTTGACGATGCATTCCGGGTAGAGCGCCTGGCGCAGGCGGTAGAGAGTGGAGTGGAAGTAGCTGCTGGTCTTGTCCTCCGGCGCGGCCGGCCAGAGGGTGGTCACGATCTCCTCCTTGCGCAGGGGACGGCCGCTGGTCAGGAAATAGAAGAACATCTCCTTGCTCTTCTCGCTGCGCCACTCCAGGTCGCTGACCTCGCGCCCGCCGCAGACCACACGCAGGTTGCCGAAGCCGTAGGCCTGCAGGGCCGGGTAACGGCCCTCGCTGGCGGCCGGTGCCGCGGTCTTCTCGGCCTTGCCGGCCGGCGCCGGCTGGCCCTTCAGCCGCTTCACCAGGTTGGCGTAGTAGCCGTCCGCCACCTTGTTGGCAGCAGCGTACTGGATCAGCAGCGGCGAGCGGCTGGCCTCAGCGACGATGAATCCGTCGTAGCCAAGCTCGGAGATCAGGGCCGCGACCGTCTCCAGGCAATCGAGCGCCATCCTCTTACGCTTCTGCGCGAAGTAGGCATCGGCCAGGTTGAAGTAGCCGCGCACCAGGTCCCGCTTGGAGCCGATCTTGCGCAGCATCTCCACTGCTTGCGAGATGGCGGAAACCGCATCGGCCAGGTCGCCGCGGTCGCGCAGCACCAGGCCACGGGTCAGGTGGCAAAGGGATTGCTCATAAGCTGCGTCCCCGCGGGCGGCTTCAGCCAGGGCCTGGTTGACCAGCAGGTCGGCTGCCCCAAGGTCGCCGCGCAGGCGCTGGGCTTCGGCCTGCGAATTGAGGTTAGTCGCGATCTCGCAGTTGTCTTCGGCGTCGCGGGCCATCTGCAGCGAGCGCTCGTAGAGCTCGTCGGCGGCGGCCCAGTCGCCGGCCTCGCGCTTGCAGTCGGCCAGCGAATTAAGAACGATCGCCTCGCCGCGGGCGCCCGGCGTGGACTCCATCACCTGCAACGCCAGCTCGTAGGCCTCCGCAGCATTCTTGAGTTCGCCCAGCAGCGACTGCACGAAACCGATGTTGTTCAGGGTCTGAGCCAGGGCACGGTTGTTGTGCAGCTTCAGCCAGCGGCGGCGCGCCTTCTCCAGCCGGGTCAGCGCCTCCGGCAGCTGGCCCAGGAAGAGGTAGCAGCCGGCCAGGTCCTGGTTGGTCGAGGCGATGGCGAAGAGGTCGCCCTGGGCCTCGTAGGTATCGAGGACGGCCTGCAGCTCCTGCATCGCCAGCTCGAATTCGCCGGCCTGGGCGTAAGTCACTCCCAGCTCCTTGCGCGCCTCGGTCAGTAGCGTCACTGAGCCGTTGTGCTCCAGCAACAGGCTGCGAGCATAGCTTAGCGCTTCCTTGGCCGCCTGGTACTCGCCCTTGGTGCGCAGGCAAGTGCCGCGGATGACGAGCGCCTGCGCCAGCGAGCCCCAGTCCTGGTCGGCCTCGAAGCCCCTTATCGGCCTCACCAGCAACTGCAGCGCCTGGTCCGGCTGGTTGAGATACTGCAGGATGCGGGCCTTCCAGAGCACCAGCTTGGCGTGGCGATTGAACTGCTCCTCCGGCACGGACTCCAGCCAGTCAGCCAGGACGTTCCAGTTGCCCTCTTCGAAGAGCCCGGGCCCGGCCTGGTCCATGACCCGCACCACCCGCTCCCAGGCCTGGGCCTGCACGAAGTGGTAGACGGCAGTGTTCCAGGAGGCGTGTTCCTCCAGCAGGACGGCGGCCCGCAGGTGCAGGTTGACGAACTGCTTGGGGTCCTCCAGGCGCAGCTTGCTGACCAGAAAGGAACGCAGCGGACGCCAGAGGCGCGGCCAGTCCTGGCCGGGCACCAGGTGCAGCAGGTTGGCGCTCTCCAGCGGGTGCTGCACCTCCTCTTCCCATTGCGGCAGGTCGAGGACGGCGCGACAGAAGGCGGGGTCCAGCTGCAACGGCACGCCGGCCTTGAGCAGCCCCGCTTGCACCGCCGACGGCAGCGTCGCTATGACCTCCTGCTCGAAGTACTGGTAGAGGGTATCCGAAGGCTTGAGGCGCTCCTGGCGCAGGGCAGCCAGGTTGGGCTCCAGCTTGGCGGCCAGCAGCACCAGCGGCGCCGCCCAGCCGTCCGAGGCCTCGACCAACGCCGAGAGCTGCTCCGCTGAGGGCGCAAGCGCCAGCGTCTCCTTGAGGAACTGCTCAGTCTCGGTCAGCGTCAGCGCCAGGTCGTCCGCCGAGAGGGTCGATACCTCCTGTCGCGCCGCCAACAGCGGCAACGCGGCCAGCTCCGGCTTACGCCGGCTGGCCAGCAGGAGGTGACAGTTCTCCGGCACGCGCGAAAGCAGGTGGCTGAGCGCCGCCCAGGCGCTTGACTCCGGCTCCAGCGCCTGGATGTCGTCCAGCACCAGGACGAACGACTCCTGGCTCTCGTAGACCTCCTCTGACAGGAGGTCGATCAGCTGCTGCGGGGTGGCTTTGCGGTCGCCCAGGAGCTTCTCCAACCGGCCCCCCAACCAGGGGAACTGCTGTCGCAGCGAGGCCAGCAGGTAGGCGACGAAGCCATGCGCCTCCTGATCGCGGCCGTCGACAGCGTACCAGCAGACGGGCCGCTCGCACTCGCGCGCGAACTGCGCCAGCAGGCTGGTCTTGCCGAAGCCCGCCGGCGCCGTCAACAGCGTCAGGCGGCCTTCCAGGCCGTCGCTCAGTTGCTGCAGCAGCCGCGGCCGCGGCATCAGGTTGTCGCGGGCGCGCGGCAGCTTCACCTTGCCGGGGAAGGGCACGCCTCCCGCGGCGGATCCCTGTTTGGAGACGCCAGCAGACTTAGCCATAGCAAACGAGGCCACGCCTTGCGGCTGGCTCTGCAGATAAGACGGGCCAGGGAGGCCGCCGTTACGTTAAATCGGGCCATCAGGAGAGCGGACAGCGGCCGCAGCCGCCCTGGCTGCAATAGTGGCGCTGCAGGTAGAGGAACCCCTGCTGGCGGCGCGCATCGATGCGGACGCCGTGCGGCCCCAGTGCGCGGTCCAGGTGCGAAGTCTCGCCGTAGCGGCTCTGGCGCGGAAGGGCTGCGAAGAGCGATTCGACGGCGCGGACCTCCCGGCGCGAGCCCGCCCCCTCGGCCAGGGCCAGGGCCAGCGGCAGGTAGGCGTTGAGCGCCAGCTCTGTCGCCCGCGATCCGCCGATCGCCGGCGGTGCCGACAGCGCTGTCAGCAGCGACTGTTGTCCGGCAACGGCCGCTGCCTGCAGCGTGGCCAGCAGCCCGTCTTCCGCGCAGACGGTGAGCAGGACCGCCGCGCCCACCAGACGGCGCTGCGGCTGGTTGCCCGGCCGCAGGCCCGCCGTGCGCCAGCGCAACTCAGGATTGTCTGCTGCCTGCCGCAGCAGCGTCAAGGCCAGCGCGGCGCGTTCCCCAGACGCCACGGTCAGCAGCCGTGTCCGCAGATCTGCCCAGGGCAGCAGCCCGGCCAGGCGGCGGAACGGCTCCCGGTTGCGGCTATAGCCCAGCACCTCCAGCAGCGCCGCGTAGAGCAGCTGCTCCGGCTCCTCGCCGGCCAGGGCGCGGCGCATGGCGTCCGCCTTCTGGCGCAGACGCAGCAGGCCCAGCCGCTCCAGCGTTCGGCTGACTTCCTCCGCGCCGAGGCGTGGCACGACGCTGGTGCAGGGCTCCTGCCAGAGCGGCGGACCACGCAGCCAGGCGGCCAGGCCGCCCTGGCGCTCCAGCCAGGGCCCCAGCTCCAGCGTCAGCGCGCGGCCGCCGTTAGAAAGCGGCACCCCGCCTGCCTCGTCGTCCCAGAAGACCACGTGCAGGATGACGCCGTCGTAGGCCGGGTCCTGGTGGTGACCGTGCCTGCGAAAGTCGGAGCTCCTGACGTGCAGCTCGATGTCGCCACGCCAGAGAGCCCGCGGCGTCGCGATATAGGCGTCCAGGAAATCGGGGCCCGCTCCGCCGTTGCGGCGGCCGCGGTAGATGACCCGCAGCTGGCCGCCCTCCGCGGCGGCCAGCACCTGCCGCGGGAAGCGCTGGTCCTGCCAGACCTCGGTCAGCTCCGCCTCTCGCGGCAGCGGCAACGGCGCCGCTACGCTCATGGCTTCTCCGGCGTCTGCGGCTCCGCCGAGTAAGCGAAGCCGGCGCGCTCCGCCACGATGCTGAGCAGCCGATTGGAAGCGCCGCGCGGCTGGTAGCGCCCGGTCTCCCATTCGCTGACCGTCTGCTGGCGCACGCCCAGCTCCTCGGCCAGCTCCTCCTGGCTGGCGCCCAGGTGGTGCCGCAGCTGGCGCACGTTCTCAGCGTTCCAGACCGGCCGCGCCGGCCGCCTGCCCTTGCCCGCCGCGCTCATGCACCCACAATATCCGCTACCGTGTAATTTCACAAGCGCCCTGTGCCATAAACTGGGAGACAGACCCTCTTGCCACAGGTCTGCCGCCGCGCTACTATTACCGAGGATTAGCACTCTGCCCTCTGGAGTGCTAAAGTCCCCGGCCAGCTGGCCGGTTCAGCCGGAAGAAAAAAGAGAATCTCGCGCAAGGAGGAAGCTATGGCCACCAAGAACAAAGTCAAAGGCAACGTCAACGTCGTACCCTTGCATGACCGCGTCGTCATCCGCCAGGGCAAGCAGGAGGAGGTCCGGGCCAGCGGCCTGGTCATCCCCGACACTGTCAAAGAGAAGCCCCAGCTCGGCGAGGTCATCGCCGTCGGCCCGGGCCGCCTGGACGAGGAAGGCAAGCGCGTGCCGATGGACCTCAAGGTCGGCGATCGCGTCCTTTACGCCAAGTACAGCGGCCAGGAAGTGCCGCGCGGCATCCTCAGCGACGAGGAAGAGGAGTACCTGGTGCTCAAGGAGACCGACATCCTGGCCAAGGTCCAGTAAATCGCCCGTCTCGGCACCTAGAAGGAGAACCCGATGCCTGCCAAGCAGATACTTTTCAGTGAAGAGGCGCGCGCCCGTCTCAAGGACGGCGTCGACGCCCTGGCCGACGCGGTACGCGTGACCCTGGGGCCGCGCGGTCGCAACGTCGTCCTGGAGCGCAAGTTCGGCCCGCCGGCCATCGTCGATGACGGCGTCAGCGTCGCCAAGGAGATCGAGCTCAAGGACCCGTTCGAGAACATGGGCGCCGCTCTCGCGCGCGAGGTCTCGACCAAGACCAACGACATCGCCGGCGACGGCACCACCACCGCGACCGTCCTGGCCCAGGCAATCGTCCGCGAGGGCATGCGCAACGTGGCGGCCGGCGCCAACCCGATGGCTTTGAAGGCCGGAATCGACGCGGGCGTGGCGGCCGTGGTCACGGGCCTGCGGGCGCTGGCCAAGCCGGTGGCCGGCAAGGAGCAGATCGCACAGGTGGCGACGATCTCCGGCCACGACATCGAGATCGGCAACATCATCGCCGATGTCATGGAGAAGGTTGGCAAGGACGGCGTCATCACCGTCGAAGAGGGCAAGGGCATCCGCATGGAGACCGAGTTCGTGGAAGGCATGCAGCTGGACCGCGGCTACGTCTCCCCCTACCTGGTGACCAACCCGGAGCGGATGGAAGCCGCCATTGACGACCCCTACATCCTGATCACCGACAAGCGCATCTCCAGCCTGGCCGAGCTGCTGCCGGCCCTGGAGCGCATCCTGCAAGCCACCAAGAACCTGGTGATCATCTGCGAGGACATGGACGGCGAAGCACTGGCCACTTTGGTGGTTAACCGCATGCGCGGCACCCTTAACGTCCTGGTCGTCAAGGCTCCTTCCTTCGGCGACCGCCGCAAGGCGATCCTGGAAGACATCGCCATCCTGACTGGCGGCAACCTGATCACCGAAGAGGTCGGCCTCAAGCTGGAGAACGCGCAGATCCAGGACCTGGGTCGGGCACGACGGGTCATCTCCAGCAAGGAGGACACCGTCATCATTGAGGGCCACGGCTCTGACGAGTCGATCCAGGCGCGAATCGGCCAGATCAAGGCCCAAATGGAGGAGACGACCTCCGACTTCGACCGCGAGAAGCTACAGGAGCGCCTGGCCAAGCTGGCCGGCGGCGTCGCTGTCATCAAGGTCGGCGCCCCCACCGAGGTCGAGCTGAAGGAGCGCAAGCTGCGCATCGAGGATGCGCTCTCGGCGACCCGCGCGGCCGTCGAGGAGGGCATCGTACCGGGAGGCGGCAAAGCGCTGCTCCTGGCCCAGAAGTCGATCGATGACCTGCTGCCCAAGCTGAGCGAGGACGAGGCAACCGGAGCCAAGATCGTCCGCAAGGCGATGGAGGAGCCAATGCGCATCATCGCCGAGAACGCCGGCCAGGAAGGCGCCGTCATCATCGAGGAAGTGCGCCAGGGCGAGGGCGACTTCTGGGGCTACGACGCCGCCAGGGGCGAGTTCTGCAACCTCCTGGAGCGCGGCATCATTGACCCGGCCAAGGTCACGCGCACGGCGCTGGAGAACGCGGCCTCGATTGCGGCTCTGGTGCTGACGACGGAGACCCTGGTGTCGGAGATACCGGAGGCACCCAGGATGGGTCCAGTTGAGCCGCCGCCCATGGACTACTAGCGTCCGCCAACCGTAAAAAGACCAGCGCCCCGTCTTGCGACGGGGCGCTGGTCTTTTGTCGCGACTGTTAGAAGGAGAGCAGCGATTGGAAGCGGCGGTCGCTGCGGTAAGGGCCGACGATCGCCCCGAACAGCTGCTCGCTGCGGAAGAGCTGGCCGGCCAGCCGCTGGACGTCCCAGGCGCTGACCCCGTCCACCTGCTCCACCACCTCTTCGACCGTACGCACGCGGCCGGAAAGCAGCTCCTGCCCACCCAGCCAGCCGGAGACGTTCCGCGTGTCCTCCATGCGCAGCAGCAGGCGCCCCTTGGCGATCTCCTTGGCCCGCAGCAACTCCTCCTCGCTGACGCCGTCTTCGCGCAGCTGCGCCAGTTCGGCCAGCATCGGCGGAATGGCCT
>DASRHH010000183.1:0-4923 GCA_035650635.1 Dehalococcoidia bacterium
CGGACTGCAGGTAGGCCTTGGTGTTGCCGCGGGTCTCCTCCAGGTAGGCCAGCAGGTCGGCCAGGCGCAGGCCCGGGTCGTGGCCCTGGTCCAGCGTCCAGCCCAGCTCAATCGGGAACTCTGTCGGGTTGGGGATGCCCATCTTCTGCTGCAGGCCGCTCTTGTCCCAGACCTGTGTGGTCGCGAGGATGGCGCGGGCCGTGTGCAGGTCCTCGACGCGACCCAGGTGCAACATGATGGCCGCGATAGAGTTGCTCTGCGGCGAGAGGCGCTGGAACGCCTGCTCGTCGGATAGGCCTTCCAGGCTGGTCATCAGCCGGGTGTGCGAGTAGTCCAGCTGGTCCGATAGGAACTGCGCGAAATCGTTCATCGTTGGCTCCTTTTTGCGGATTCGAAGTACAGTGCCCCAAAGTTAGTCTTCGCCCTGAAAGCTGTCAATAGCGTCCAGGGCGAAGGACGGGTCGATCGAAGGGCTCATCCTTCAACGGGCTCAGGATGAGTGATCCTTGCGGCTAGGCCGGCTCGAAATCGTACTGCTGGAAGATCTCCATCAGCTTGTTCATGTCCGGCGGCCCCGGCGGCAGTTGCGCCAGCGCCGCCACGAAGCGGTCCGCTCCCCAGGCCGGCGTCTGCCAGGCGAGAATCTTCGCGGGGCGGTTGCTCTTGTTCTCGAAGCCGTGAGCTATACCCCTCGGGGAGTAGCCGAAGGCGCCTGTGCTCACGGTCTCCGTGCGGTCGCCGTTGTGCATGACCAGCTCGCCCTCCAGGACGTAGAATGCCTCGTCAGAGTTACGATGGATGTGTGTGGCAAAGCTCATACCGGCGGGAAACTCGGCCTCCAGGACGTCCATCAGCCCGTCCGTGTCCTTGCCGAGAGTGATGAGCCTGATCGCCGCTCCCAGTGCGTCTGCATGAGTGCCCTGTCCCTGGAGAACCGTAACCCCAGCGCCGTTGGTCATGATTTTGCCTCCTTCTTAACTAGATGATAGTAAGCCTTTGTCCCGATGCGAGACCTAAAGGTTCTGCCGGAAGAGGGCCAACGTCTTCTGCCAGGCGTCCTTGGCGGCCTCCGCGTTGTGCATCTGCGGTCGCGAGTCGTTGAAGAAGGCGTGCTGGGTATTGGGGTAGACCTTCGACTCGAACTGCTTGCCGTGCTGCTTGAGGGCTGCTTCCAGGTCCTTGCGGACCTCCTCCGTGCTGAAGTTGTCATGCTCGGCGTAGACGGCGAAGACGGGGCCCTTGAGGTTCGCGAGCTTCTCGATCGGTTGCGGGTTGATGCCGTAGAATGGCGCCACGGCCTTGACGTGCGGGCTGTCGCAGGCGAGGGTCAGGGCCAGGCCGCCGCCCATGCAGAAACCGATCGCGGCGACGCCCCGGACTTCGCTCATGTTGTTGAGGTAATCGGCGGCCTTGAGCAGCTCCTTGCTGGCGTGGTTCATGTCCAGCGCCATCATGGCCTTCTGAGCCTCGCTGGGCTCGGTCTTGACCTCGCCATGGTAGAGGTCGGGCGCCAGGGCGACGAAGCCCTCGTTGGCGAAGCGGCGGGCGACGTCCTTGATGTGCTCCTCCAGGCCCCACCATTCCTGGATGACGATGACGCTGGGGAAGGGGCCGTTTCCTTCGGGCTTGGCCAGGTAGCCGGAGACCGACTCCCCGTTAACGGCGATGTTCACCATCTCGGTCTGAACGGGCATTCTTTCCTCCTCTGGAATGAGAGGCCGCCTTAGCGCGGCCGGCTTAGTTTTGAGCAATTGGGAATGATAACATAAGGTGGAAAAGAAGCGAGCGCGACGTGGAAAACTCAGTGACCCCCCAGCCTTGTAAGGCGTAAAGCCGGCAGCTATAGTTACCGCAATCAAACTAAATGGCCACAGCTACAACCAGCACTGACTTCGAGACCGTCATCGGCGTGGAGGTCCACGCACAGCTCCTCACCCGCAGCAAGATGTTCTGCTCCTGTAGCTCCAGCTATGCCGCTTCGCCGCCGAACACGCACGTCTGTCCCATCTGCCTGGGCATGCCCGGCGTGTTGCCGGTCATCAACCGCCGGGCTGTCGAGATGACGATAATGACCGGCCTGGCGCTCAATTGCGAGATCGCAGCGGAAGCGAAATTCGACCGCAAGAATTACCATTACCCGGATCTAATGAAGGGCTACCAGATCTCCGAGTACGACATGCCGATCTGTCAGAACGGCTGGCTGGACATTGAGGTTGAGGGACGGCACAAGCGCATCGGCATCACCCGCGTTCACCTGGAGGAGGATACGGCGCGGCTGCTGCACGTTAAGAACGCCGCCGGCGAGGAGTACTCGCTGGTGGATGTGAACCGTTCCGGCGTGCCGCTGATGGAGATCGTCTCTGAGCCGGACCTGCGCTCAGCGGAAGAGGCACGCGCCTACCTGGTGAAGCTGCGCCAGATCCTGCGCTGGATCGGCGCCAGCGCCGCCAACATGGAAGAGGGCAACATGCGCTGCGAGCCTAACGTCAGCATCCGGCCGCGCGGCGCCAACGAGTTCGGCGCCAAGGTGGAGCTGAAGAACATCAACAGCTTCCGCCACGCCTACGACGCGATTCGCTTCGAGGAGAAGCGTCAGCGCGAGGTGGTGCTGGCGGGCGGCAAGATCCAGCAAGAGACCCGCGGCTGGCGCGAGGACATCGGCGTCGCGGTGCCGCAGCGCAGCAAGGAGTTTGCGCACGATTATCGCTACTTCCCGGAGCCGGACCTGCCGCCGCTGGCGATCGGCCGCGAGTGGGTGGAGGAGATCCTGGCTGGCATGCCGGAGCTGCCGGACACGCGCCGCGCCCGCTTCACCCAGCAGTACGGCCTCTCCGATTACGATGCCGGCGTCCTGACGGGTTCCCGCAGCCTGGCGGAGTTCTTCGAGGCCACGCTAGTGGAGTGGTCTCAGCTGGCCGCCGACCTCGATCAGGCCCAGGCTGCCAAGACCGTCGCCAACTGGCTGCAGAGTGACGTCTCGCGCCTCCTCAATGCCCGGGCCGTCGACATTGGCGATGAGTCGGTGAAGGTAACGCCGCGCCATCTGGCGGAACTGCTGGAGCTAGTGCGGGCCGGCACGATCAACGCGACCGCCGCCAAGCAGGTGCTGGACGTCGTCTTCGAGACGGGCGCCGATCCGGAGTCCGTCGTCGCCGAGCGAGGCCTGGCTCAGATCGGAGCCGGCGACGAGGTCACCGGCGTCATCGAGCAGGTGCTGGCCGCTAACCCCAAGGCTGTCGAGGACTATCGCAGGGGCAAGCAGGAAGCCGTCAAGTTCCTGGTCGGACAGGTCATGCGGGAGACGCGCGGGCGCGCCAACGCCCATCTGGTCACGGAAATGCTTGTGGAAAAATTGGGTTGAAGACCATAACACCAACCGTTACCCGGACGTTGTACTAGTGATATGTCGCGGATAAAAAACGCTGACTTTCTGAAGTGGCTCTATCCCGGCATGCACATCAAGCGCTGGCTGGTGCTGATGCTGGCCGGCGTGGCCGTGCTGACTTTGGGTCTGGCCTACGTCCTGCGCGAGGCCTACGTTTCCGGCTTTACTCTCCCGGGTATCTTCTATTACCTGACCCTGCAATTCATTCCCCGCTACATCCGCGGGGTTTTCTTTATGGCGGGCGCTGTAGGCCTGATGGTCTTCGCCGTTTGGAAGCTCAACCAGTCCCTGCTGTCAGCGCTGGCCCCCAATCTCAACACGAACGATAGCGTCGTCAACACCATCTACAACCAGCGCTTCCTGACCCGCGGCCCCAAGATCGTCGCCGTTGGCGGCGGCACCGGCCTCTCGACGCTGCTGCGCGGCCTCAAGCAGTACACGACCAACCTTACCGCCATCGTCACCGTCGCCGACGACGGTGGCAGCTCCGGCCGGTTGCGGCGGGACTTCAACGTTCTGCCGCCGGGCGACGTGCGCAACTGCATCGCCGCCCTCGCCGACGCCGAGCCCCTGGTCACGAAGCTATTCCAGTACCGCTTCACGGAGGGCTCAGGCTCAGAGCTGGCAGGCCACTCCTTCGGCAACCTGTTCATCGTCGCCATGTCGGAAGTGGTGGGCAATATGGAGGAGGCGATCCGCCAGACCGGACGGGTGCTAGCGGTGCGCGGCCAGATCATCCCTTCGACTCTCGCCAACGTTACTCTCTGCGCCCGCACCTCTGACTCCCGGATCATCGAAGGCGAATCGCAGATCAGCGAGAGCAAAGGACAAGCGCGGATCGAGGAGGTCTATCTGCGGCCGCCCAACCCGGCGGCCTACCCAGAGGCTGTGCGCGCCATCCTGGACGCGGACATCATCGTCCTGGGGCCAGGCAGCCTCTACACCAGCGTCCTGCCGAATCTACTGGTGGAGGGTGTGCGGCGCGCGGTTATCGCCTCGCCGGCCACCAAGGTCTACGTTTGCAACGTCGCCACGCAGCCCGGCGAGACTGACGGCTTCGGCGTCAAAGAGCACTTGCACACGCTGGAAGGCCACCTCAGCCCGGAGGCCATCAGCTGCGTCATCGCCAACTCCAATGTGGAGGGCGCGCTGCCCCAATCGGCGAAAGGCGAGCCCGTCAAGCTGGACGGTATTCGCTCCAATGGCATACGATTGGTCACAGCCGATGTGGTGAGCGAGGACAATCGCTATCACCATGACCCGGCTAAACTGGCCCAGGCGATCATGCGCGTCTACTACGAGCGGAACCAGGTCTTCGAGGCGCCCGCCGAAGAGTCCGACGCCAGCCTGGTGGGCGCCCTCGACTAGCCCCATCGCTGCGATCGGCTGGAGCCTGGAAAAGCTGGAGATAGCATGACTAACTTCTTGAACGTTGCCATAATTCTCATTTCGGTCGCCCTGGTCGGTGTTATACTGCTGCAGGTACGGGGTGAGGGTCTTGGCGGATTGCGTGGCGGTTCCTTTGTAAGGACCCGCAG
>DASRHH010000184.1:0-2489 GCA_035650635.1 Dehalococcoidia bacterium
CCAGGCTGTAGAGAGCCTAGAGCGCTTGATCCCGGAAGCGCTGTCCTCCCTTGGCGGCGGAGGCGGCGGCATCCCGTCGCAGGCCATCGAGCGCGTGGTCTTCGCAGCGTGCTTCTCCGAAGCCATCCTGAAGAAGCTCAATGCCAGCCTGAACCGCTCCTCTTCCGAATTGGGCACGATTGCCGCCCAAGCCAGGGATCAAGCCTTGGCGGAAACCGCAGCGCTGATGAAGCCGGCGGAGTAGGGCGATGCGCAACCGGATCGTTCTTGGCGCCGCTGGTCTCGTTGTCGCGGGACTGTACTTCGTGGTCGCTGCATCTTGGGATCAGTTGGCCTACTGCAAGGTGGCTTTGGTTTCAGCTTTATGTGGCGCATTGGCGCTGCCGCCAAAGCCGATGCAGGTGCGCCTGGACTTGGGCAGCAGTCATCTCGTCAATGTGGGCGCGATGCTCGCTTACTTCGATCAGATTCCGGGGTGGCACTTCCATCTGATCCTGTTGTTCCTCTCCAGTCTGATCTGCGGTGGGTTGGCGGTGTGCATGCTAGGGGCGGCGTTTCCGCTGCTGCTTCGGCGGAGGGACGCACGCGAAAGCCATCGGCGCGGCGCCCTGATGGATTCCATGACTCTGGCCTTGTTCCGTGGCGATCTGCGGCAAGCCTGGGCAGCCGGTGCCGGACTATCGATCGTTGCCTGGCTATCGCTGCACGCCATCGCGGACGCCCAAGCGGCAGCCGTATCGGCGGTGTTCCTGTCCGAAGTGCCCCTGCAGACGTTGCGCGCCGTGGGATGCGGGTACGGGTTGGCTTTCGCCGGTGCGCTGGTCCGGTTTCGCCGAAAGCCGGAAACCGTGTCCTTGCATTTGGGGCACGTCCCGATCCCACGCCCGGCCGAGCTGTTCCACATCCTGGTGGCCGGCCGCACTGGCGCCGGCAAGACCCAGGCGATCCAACAGTTGCTGCGCCCGGTCCGGGCGCGCGGCGATCGGGGCTTGGTGGCTGACCCGGATGGCGGCTACCTCTCCAGGTTCGGCCGGGAGTCCGACTGTCTCCTCAACCCCTTCGACCGTCGCGGTCTGCGCTGGAGTCCGTTCGCGGAGATCCGGGCTCCGTTCGACTACGACGTGCTGGCCAATGCGGTGATCCCGCAGGGCAACACAGCCAACGAGGAGGAATGGCGCCGATTCGGCCGTGTGCTGCTGGCCGCTACATTGCGCAAGCTTCACGAGGACGGCCGCGGTTCGGCCAGCGAAGTCCTGCACATGATCAACGCCGCCAGCGACGAGGACCTGCGCAAGATGCTGGCGGACACCAATGCCGCCGGCCTGCGCCGGCACGATGCCATGTTCCATTCGATCCTGGGCGTCGTCACCCCGCACATCCAGAGCTGGGAGCACTTGGTCGAGCCGGATGCCCGGCATCCGGCGTTCTCGGTCCGGGACTGGGTGCGGGAAGGGGCGGACTGGTTGTTCATGCCCTACCGGGACGACCAGCTCGAAGCGCTCAAATATCTGATGGCGACCTGGACCGCTCTGGCTGTAGCGGAAGCGCTATCCCTGCCGGAAGACCTCGGACGGCGCTTCTGGTTCGTGATCGACGAGCTGGACTCCCTCGGAAAGGTGGCGTCCCTGCGCCTGGCCGCCACCAAGCTGCGCAAGCATGGCGGCGTCATGGTGGCGGGGCTGCAGACGGTGGCCCAGCTGCGGTCCACCTACGGCCAGGACGAGGCCCAGGTGTTGCTCAGCTCGCTATCCAACAAGTTGATCCTGGCGATGGGCGACCACGAAACCGCCCGCTACTTCCAGGAAGAGCTGGGCCAGCACGAGATCGAGCGGCGGCGGGTGAGCCGGCAGTTTGGACGCTCCAGCGGGAAGCCGTCGGGCTCGACGACGGTGACGAGCGAGATTGTGGTGGAGCACCTGGTGCTGGCTTCCCAGCTCCAGGGTCTGAAGGAGCGGCGAGGCTATCTGCGCCGGGCGGGCGACGACCAGGTGCATCCGGTGCAGATCCCGCTGGTGCCGATGCCGTCCCGGCTGCCTGCCTTCATCCCGGCGAGGTGAGTCATGGCCCTCGCCAAGAACATCTCCGCCGGCCAAGCCGACCGCTACTACGACAAGGACGACTACTACACCAAGGACGCGGCTGGCCCCTCGCAGTGGCATGGCAAAGGGGCGAGAGCGCTGGGCCTGAATGGCATCGTTCGTCCCGAGGACTTCAAGGCCCTGGTGCGGGGCGAGCTGCCGGACGGCACGGTCCTGCACCGCGGCGGCAGTAACGTCCGCCGGGCGGGAACCGACTTTGAGTTCAGCGCGCCGAAGTCGTTCTCCATTCAGGCGCTGGTGGTCGGAGATGAGCGGCTGGTCAAGGCGCACCAGCAGGCGGTGGCCGTCGCCCGTCAGCGGATCGAAGCCACCGTGGCCACCCGCGTCACCCAGGATGGCAAAACCACGGTGGAGTACACCGGCAAGGCGGTCATCGCCCAGTTCCTGCAC
>DASRHH010000185.1:0-8703 GCA_035650635.1 Dehalococcoidia bacterium
TATTCCGAGGACGGCGAGCTCTTGGTGGAGGCCGACGGACTCCTCCAGAAGCTGCCCGACCAGCGCGCCCGCGAGATGGACTTGCTCTACTTCGCAGCGGGCGGACTTGCGGAGGACTAGCCTCAAGTTGTGAATTTCGATAAGATTCGCCTAACCAATGGCGGTTGAAGAAGCGGTCGTCCAGGAAAGCAGGGGCGACCCCTGGTACTACACGGTCAATCGGGCTCTGGCCAACATCGTTCCCCTTGGCCTCGGCTACTGGATCTCCCTTCCCGTTTCTGACCTTTTCTATGCCCTATGGGGCCGCAAGCGCCAAACGGCCAAGCGAAACTACGCCCGCATCCTCGGTCGCGATATTGAAGACCCGGAAGTCACTCGTCTGGCACGCTCCTCCTTCCGGCATTTCGGTAGGTACATTGTGGAGCTGCTGCACGTCCAGGGCTGGACCCTGGAGGAGATCATGGAGCGCACCACAATCCACGGCGAGGAGAACTTCCACGAGGCACGCGCCTATAACAAGGGGGTCATCTTCGCCAGCGCCCACATGGGCAGCTTCGAGGTGGCGAGTTCGCTGCTGCTGACCGGCGACTACAAGATCACCTCTGTCGCGGAGTGGCTACGGCCCAAGCTGCTCATGGACTGGATCGTCGTCTGCAGGCGGCGGGCCGGCGTTACGCTGCTGCCGGCTAGGGGCACCGGCATCAAGCTGATTCGCGCCCTGCGCCGCAATGAGATGGTGGCCCTGGTGGTAGATGTCGGTGTACGCAACGGCGATGGCCGGCCGGTCAGCTTCTGCGGTCAGAAGACGTACTTCCCGACAGCGCCAGCACGGCTGGCGCGTATCACTGGTGCTCCGCTCGTCTTCGGCGTCGGGCTGCGCCAGCCGGGCAACCGCTTTGATGTCTACATGTCGACACCTGTCTTTGCGGACGCCTCTTTAGACCCGGAGGAGGATGCTCAACGTACTACCCAGCGCATCGTCGACGAGTTCGAGCGATTCGTCCGCCTCTACCCGGACCAGTGGTACGTCTTCCGCGACATGTTCCCGCAAAACGGCGCCTGAACCGGCAATTGAAACGCCACGCCGTAAACGCCATCTAAGCTGTGTTAGCATGGGCCTGAGCCCGCAAAGGAGATTTCATGTCTTTTCCCCTCAGAATCCAGAGCCCCAGGCTCGTACTTCTCTTCTCGATCCTTGGTTTGGCGTTGCTCGGCTTCGCCTGCGGCGGCTCGGACAACAACACGAACACCTACGGCGGGAACGCGGGCAGCTCAGTGCAGCAGGAGCTTAGCAAACTGGCCGACAGTTGGAGCAAGTCCAACGCCCGTATCACCTACACGATGAGTGGCACCGGCTCCGACCTCTCAGACACCGGCACCATGGTTTTGATCTGGAAGTATCCTCGCTCCCGGATCGACATCACCAGCTCTGACGGCAGCAAGGTCACGATTATCTCAGACAGCAAGACCACGCTGTTCTGTACCGACCAGGGCCAGGCTCAGTGCATCTCCTTTGGCAACGACTCCGGTGTCGGCCTGGGCAGTGCGGACTTCGCCGGGCTGGTCAACCCGGACACGCTCGCCGGCATCGCTCAGGAGGTACCGGATCTTAAGGCGTCTGATCGCAAGATCATCGGCCAGGACGCGCGCTGCTTCGGCGGCACCGATAACCAGGGTGGCAACGGCGAGATCTGCTTCTCCAAGTCCGGCTTGCTCTTGCTGATCACCGGCGGCGACGAGACAGGCAGCTTCCGCATGGAGGCTACCGAGATCAGCAAGGACGTCCAGGACAGCGCCTTCAACCCGCCATTCCCGGTCACAGACCTCAGCGACATCCTGGGCGGTGGCTCCTAGCCGGCCTGCACTTTATCTGAACTGCAGCAGCAGCGGCAAGAGGATCACGATTAGCAAAAGGATCGATACTGCCGCTACCAGCCAGGACGGCGGCGGCCAGAGCCCTCGCTTCGGTTCGTAGCCGGCGTAACCGGCAGCCTCCGAGAGGTCATAGTCGGGGTCGCCGGGACTGATCTCATCGTCATCCTCGACCTCGAGGTCGTCGTCTTCGTTCCACTGCTGACGGCTCATGGGACGTTACATAAAGTCGTAGCCGCCGCGGACGCCGGGCGGCTCAGGATCGGTGATGACGTTGACGCAGGCCGGCTTCCCGGACGTTAGCGCCCTCTCGATGGCGGGGCGGATGGCGTCCGGCTCCGTGACGTACTCGCCGTGGCCGCCCAGCGCCTCGACCACGCGGTCATAGCGGGCGTTTTCATCGAGCAGGGAGGCGACGACACGTTCGTTGCCGTACATCATGCGCTGGCCGACGCTGATCTGGCCCCATTGCCGGTCGTTGCCAATGATCGAGACGATGGGCAGATTGTGGCGGACGAACGTGTCGAACTCGAAGCCGTTGAGCCCGAAAGTGCCGTCGCCGTTGACCATGAGGATGCGCTTGTCCGGGTGGACGTGCTGCAGCGCCATGCAGAAGCCGGTGCCGACGCCCAGCGTGCCCATCGGGCCGGGGTCATGCCACTGGCCCGGCTGATTGATCGGCAGGACCTGCGCGGCCAGGCCTACGATGTCCCCACCGTCTCCAACGACGATCGTGTTGTACTCGACAAATTTTGCGATTTCGTGGCAGAGACGCAAGGGATGTATCGGAATCGAGTCAGAGTTGAGGAACTCTTCCTGCTGGGCGGCTGCTTTCGTCTCTTCATCCCTCAAGTCTTGCAGCCAATCGGCGTAACCGTTCGATTTCGCTGGCAGGGCGGCCAGGAGCGCGCGCAGAGTCGCGCCGGCGCCGGCCGCGATGCCGATCTCGACATCGCGGTTGTGCCCCACCTCCGTCGGGTCGACATCGACCTGGATGATCTTTGTCTGCGGCCCGAAGCGTTTGCCGTAGCCCAGGCGAAAGTCCATTGGTGTGCCCAGCACCAGTGCGACGTCCGCGTTGGCCAGCGCCGTCCGCCGCGACTGCGAGAAGAACAGCGGGTGATCCTGGCGCAGGCAGCCGCGGCCCATTGCGTTGAGGTAGGTCGGGGCGTTGAGCGCTTCGGCCAGCAGTCGCAGTGCATCCGCGGCATCGTCCCAGTAGACCTGGGAGCCGGCCATGACCACCGGACGCTCCGCGCCGGCCAGCAGCTGTGCCGCGCGATCGAGTGTCTGAGGGTCGGGCGGTGTCTCGCCTTGTGGGCGATAGTTGTGCGGGAAGGAGACTTCGTCCTCCTCGATACGCCCGAACAGCAGGTTGGAAGGGATGTCCAGATAGACGGGGCCGTAGGGTGGGCTGAGGGCGTGGCGAAAGGCGGTGCTCACGTACTCCGGTATCCGTTTCGTCTCGTAGACGCAGGCTGCCCACTTGGTGATCGGCCGCAGCAGCTCCACGTGGTCTATGTCCTGCAGCGCCCCCATCTCGAAGCGGTTGATCGGGGTGCGGCCGCCGATGATGAGCAAGGGACTGCGGTTCTGGTAGGCGTTGGCGATCGCCGTCACGCAATCGGTGACGCCGGGGCCGGCGGTGACGATGGCGACGCCACAGCGCCGTGTCGCGCGCGAGTAGCCCTCGGCGGCGTGGCCGGCCGCTTGCTCGTGGCGGACGTCGATAATGCGGACGCCCTGGTCGAGGCAGGCATCGTAGATCGACTGCACATGGCCGCCGCAAAGCGTGAAGACGACGTCGATGTCCTCCTGCTTGAGGGCGCGGACGACGAGGTCGCCGCCATCGACGAGCACCATAGCCGAGCCTACTCCTCCTCGTCGTCGGCGGGCTCGGTTGCCAAGCCCAGCGCTTCCAGCGTCCCGCTATCCAGTTGCTGCAGGGTAATCATGAGGTCGCGGTCCAACCGGGCGCTCTCCGCTACCAGATCACCCACCCGTTCGGAGTGCGCCATGCTCTCCTGGAAGTCGTTGCAGCCGTAGGCGCGGACCTGTGCGGCCAGCGCCTCGTCGGTGGCGATGGCGCCGCGCAGGACGCCGACGATCAACGAATGGAGGTCCGCCAGGTCCGGCGGAGGAGTGGCGGCCTGCAATCGGCTCAGCAGGCCGGCCAGCGCTGCATCCCGGGAGCGCGCCAGGTACTGCTCCAGCGTCTCGCCAGTCTCGCGCTCGACCTGCATCTCAGGCTGACCGCCGTGCAGGGTGGAGAAGGCCTCGCGGAAGAGCTGGCCGTACTCTTCAATGCTTGCCGCCATTGCGCTGATACCGTAGCGGAAGCCGTTCCGGCTGTCTACCTGAGGGGAGTGACCGCGGCAGCAGTGCCGATGGCTAGCAGGCGGCCGCCCTGGTCCTCGCACCAGACCGTGTAGACGGTGCGGACAACGGCGCCTTGCTCCACGCGGTCGCTGACACGTCCGCTGGCCGCCACGATATCGCCGACGTTCGGTGTATCGAGGAAGGTGAGCGCCATGTCACCGCTGACCGGCCAATCGCGCTCGAAGACGTTGAACATGAGGTCGGAGATGCAATCGGAGCAGACCAGCTCGGCCGGGCGGCCCGGATTGTAGGCGTCCAGCCGGTCCGCGGTCAGGCCTTTGACCAGCGAGACCAGCTCGCCCTCGGCCGGCTTCTCGATCTGCGGCTCCAGACGCGGCGCCGGCTCGTTGGGCAGCGAGAAGGAGAGCAGGGAGTGGCCGACGATCAGGTCGACCTCGTCGCGGAAGCGCGCCTCGAAGATGAGGTTGCCGCGCCCCTCGACGATGCGCTTGTTGACGAACATGCCGTAGCCGATGATCGTGCGGTCCTGGCGGACGGCGCTGCGGAAGCTGACCTCCTGCTCCGCCAGCACCGGCGCCGGCGGAACGCCGAACTCCTGCTGCATCATCTGAACAGTGGCATCAAAGAGGAGGCCGGGCGGGGCGATGGGCGGGCCCCAGGGCGAGCGGCGAACGAACCAATCGTGGTTGTTGTCGGTGGCCTTGAGGTAGGCTTCGACGTGGTCTTTGACCGGGTACTTGAAGGGGCCAGCCTGCTGGCCAAGCTGTATCGAGTCGAAGGAGAGGGCCATCGCTGGGCCATGATACGGGCACTCCCAGATAGGGTCAACCGGACCCGTGATGAGCAGCGGAATCGGATTAGGCGACTGAGCAGATCGGGTTCGCTGCGGCGTTCTACCAGCGATAAGCCGGTGCTATAATCGCGCCGTGAGCCCCTCGGTACCCCCGCCAAAAGGCCCTCGTCTCGTCATCGTCGATGGCCACGGCATCATCCATCGCTCCTACCACGCGATGCGCGATTCGCCGCTGACCGTTCGCAGCACCGGTGAGTCCGTGAGCGCGGTCTACGGGTTGGCGAACACGCTGCTCAGCGTCATGCAGGAGCTGAAGCCCAGCCATGTCATCGTCACGCTGGATATGGCCGAAGCCACCCTCCGCCACAAGCAGTCGGCGGACTACAAGGCGCACCGCGTCGCGATGGCAGACGACCTGCGCGACCAGCTGGCACGCTGCCGCGAGCTCATCGAGGCGTTCGGTATGCCGATCTACGAGCACCCGGACTATGAGGCCGACGACCTGATGGGCACGCTCTCCGTCCAGGCCGCCGACCAGAATGTCGAGACGTTCCTGGTGAGCCTGGATAGCGACATCGCGCAGCTGGTGCGGGACAAGGTCTACCTCTGGATGTACCGCCTCTACCAGCGGGACTACGTCCTCTACCAGACGCCGGAGGACGTGAAGGAGCGCTACGGCGTGCTGCCGGAACAGATGCCGGACCTCAAAGCCCTCAAGGGCGACGCCTCCGATAACATCGCTGGTGTGCCAGGCGTCGGCGAAAAGACGGCGATCAAGCTGATCCAGACGTTCGGCAGCATCGAGGCGATATTCGAGAACATCGAGGCGGTGGATCCGGCAAAGCTGCGCGAGAACCTGCGTGCCCACGAGGCCCAGGTGCGCAACAGCAAGTCGCTGGCGACGATTGTGCTCGACGTGCCAGTAACGCTCGATCTCGCAACCGCCGAGTTCATGGCTCACTACGACTACCAGCGCGCGATGGAGTTCTGCCGCAAGCTGGAGTTCCGCAGCCTGATCGCGCGGCTGCCCCAGGCGGGTGGGCCAATGCAGACGCTGGCGCTGCCGCAGAACGGCGCCACGGCTAAGGCGGCGCCAGACGCTGCTGTGAAGATTGTCCGCAACAGCGAGGATTTAGAGCTGATAGCCCAGCGCCTGCAGGCCGAGAAAGCCGCGGTGCTGGACGTGCAGACCAGCTCCCCGGACCCGCTGCGCTCGCAGCTCATCGGCATAGGATTGCTCATGCCGGACCAGGCCTACTACGTGCCGGTAGGGCATGTCGCGACCGATCAACTGGCGCCGGAGGCCGTGCTGGAGCGATTGGGGCCCTTGTTCGAAGATGAGGACATCGCCAAGACGGGACACGACCTCAAGTTCGACGTGCTGGCGCTGGCGCAGCACGGCTGCTTCCCGCGCGGCCTGCACTTCGACACGATGATCGCGGCCTTCCTCCTTGGTGAGGGCGGCGGCAACAACTCGCGGCCCGGCGAGGGCGGCCTCAACCTGCGCTGGCTGGCGTCGCGACGGCTGGGTCTGGAGATGGAGCCGCCGCCGACCGGCAACGGCCGCAACAAGCAGTTGCCGCTCGTCGAGGTAGCGGTCGAGGACGCCGGCCGCCAGGCCGCTGAAGCGCTGAGGGCCATCGACGGCCTGGCGAAGCTGTTCGACGGCGAACTGGAGCGCCAGGGCATGCACCGTCTCTTCCACGAGATCGAGATGCCACTGGTCGCGGTGCTGGCGCGCATGGGGCTGGTGGGCGTCGCCATTGACACGGGCGCGCTGCGGGAGCTCTCGGTGCAGCTGGGCGAGGAGATCCGCCGGCTGGAGGAGGAGATCTGCGCCAATGCCGGCCATCAGTTCAACATCGGCTCGCCGCTGCAGCTATCGCAGGTGCTGTTCGAGGAGCTATCGCTGCCGAAGACTCGCAGGCTGAAGAGCGGCGGCTACACCACCGACGCCCAGGCCATGGAGGCGATGCGCGGCCTGCATCCCATCATCGACCTGATCTTCGAGTACCGGGAGCTGACCAAGCTGAAGTCGACCTACCTCGATACGCTGCCTGGGCTGGTCGATCCACGCTCCAACCGCCTACACACGGACTTCAACCAGACTGGCGCCGCCACCGGGCGCCTCTCCTCCAGCAACCCCAACCTGCAGAACATACCGGTGCGCACGGAGCGCGGCGGGCAGGTGCGGCGCGCCTTCATCGCGCGGGACATCGGCCCGGACCCGCTGCTGCTTTCGGCCGACTACTCGCAGGTGGAGCTGCGCATCATGGCGCACATCACCGGCGACCCGGCGCTCGTCCAGGCTTTCATGCAGGACGAGGATATTCACGCGGCGACGGCATCGCAGGTGTTCAACGTCCCACTCACAGAGGTGACCTCGGCGATGCGCCGGCGCGCCAAGGTGTTCAACTTCGGCGTGCTCTACGGGCTCTCGGAGTATGGCCTCTCCGTGCGCGAAAAGATGTCGCGCGAGGAGGCCGGCAACTTCATCCGCACCTACTTCGAGAAGTACCCCGGCATCCAGCAGTACGTGCAGGAAACGGTGCAGCGCACCCGCGAGATGGGCTACGCCGAGACGCTGTTCGGGCGGCGGCGCTACTTCCCGGAGATTACCTCCAACAACGCCAACGTCCGCCAGGCCGCCGAGCGCCAGGCGATCAACATGCCGGTGCAGGGTACGGCGGCGGACATCATCAAGATCGCGATGAACCGCCTGGACGAGGAGCTGGAAGGGCGGCAGCTGCGCGCAAAGATGACGCTACAGGTGCACGACGAGCTGATCTTCGAGTGCCCGCGGGAGGAGCTGGAGGAGGTGCGGGCGCTGGCACTCGACATAATGCCACGCAGCATCGAGATGAAGGTGCCGCTGAAGATCGACACCAAGGTCGGCAAGACCTGGGGCGAGATGAACTAGGGGCCCAACCGGCCCGCTCGTCCTGAGCTTGTCGAAGCGCGACGGGCTCACGGTTCGACGGGCTCACCATGAGCGGATAACATAAGACATGCCAGAGCTGCCTGAAGTCGAGACCATACGCCGCGAGCTGGAGCGCTTCCTGCCCGGTCGCACCATCGGCGAGGCGGCGATATCTCCGGAGGCGCCGCGATTAGTGCACTGGCCGCCGCAGGTCGCCGAGTTCTGCCGCGGCCTTGAGGGCCAGCGCATCGAGGCAACTAAGCGGCGCGGCAAGTACCTCCTGTTCCGCCTCTCGGACGGCAAGTCCTGGGTCGTCCACCTGCGGATGACCGGCGCGCTCCTGCACCGGCCTCAGGGCTGCGCCAGCGACGCCTTTGTGCGGGCCACCTTCCGCCTGGACGATGGCACCTGGCTCTGTTTCCGGGACGTGCGCAAGTTCGGCATGATGTGGCTGGTCGACGACCCGGAGGAGGTGGTCGGCAAGCTGGGCCCGGAGCCGCTGGGCAACGGCTTCTCTCCCGCCGATCTCGCAGGCCTCAGCCGTCGCAGGGCGCCGATCAAGGCAGTCCTGCTCGACCAGACTACCCTCGCCGGCCTCGGCAACATCTACGCGGATGAGGCGCTGTTCGAGGCGCGAATCCATCCGCAGCGGCTGGCCAGCTCGCTTAGCGAGGAAGAGGTCTCGCGGCTGCAGAAGGCCATCGTCAACACCCTCAACCGCGCGATGGCGGACCGCGGCTCCAGCTTCGACTCCTACGTCGATCCGAAGGGTGAGAAG
>DASRHH010000186.1:0-3924 GCA_035650635.1 Dehalococcoidia bacterium
ACGAACGAAGCGATCGTTGCCGCTATTAAAGTAGTCGATCAGCTCGCGGTTGGCGCGCTTCAGCTCGGCGGTTGGTATGCCGCTGACCGTCGCAGCGTCGTAGGTCTCGACACTGTAGTCGTAGATCGCCGGCTGGTTGGCGGCAACTCTGACGTTTGTGATGACGAGAACCAGGGGGAGTGCTAGCAGGAAGAGCGCGACAGCCAGGAGACGCAGCAGTCTCAGGTCAACCGCCCCTTTCTACCCGTCATTGGTCCATCGTAGATACGGCCTCGGAGGCTGTCAATCGATCTCAGATACGGTTTCATCGCTTGCCCACTGCCTTATTATGAAAACGTCAGTGTCGTCGAAAGGTATTAGAAATGCCCAAAGAACAGCTTGATCTCCAAACCTTCGCGGGCCTGCGCCATATCATCGCTCGGCTGCGCGCGCCCGACGGCTGCCCCTGGGACCGCGAGCAGACCCACCAGTCGCTGCGGCCATATCTGCTGGAAGAAACCGCCGAGGCGCTCGAGGCGCTGGACGAGGGCGATGCCGCGCACCTGGCGGAGGAGTTAGGCGACCTGTTGCTGCAGATACTCATGCACTCTCAGATGGCCGAGGAGAGCGGCGACTTCACCATCGACGACGTTATCGCCAGCATCGCGGCCAAGCTGGTGCGGCGCCACCCGCACGTCTTCGGCGACGCCCGCGCTGAGACGGCGGGTCAGGTCATCGAGCAGTGGGAGGACCTCAAGCGCAAGGAGCGCGGCGGCGAGGAGCGAGAGTCCGCCCTGGACGGAGTGCCCTCGACCCTACCGGCGCTGGCCCGCGCTCAGGCCGTGCAACGCCGCGCTGTGGCCACCGGATTCGCCTGGGAGAACGACGAGCAAGCCTGGGAGAAGCTGCTGGAAGAGCTCGGCGAGCTACGTTCGGCAGCGACGCCGGAGGAGCGCCTGCACGAGCTGGGCGACGTGCTCTTCGCACTCACGGAGGTTGCCCGCCGCGACGGCCTCGACGCGGAGGAGGCGATGCGACTGTCGCTACGCCGCTTCGACACCGCCTTCCGCGCGATGGAAGCAGCCCTGCGCGAGCGCGGCCAGAGCTTCCACGATCTGGCGACGGAGGAAAAGCTTCGCCTCTGGCGAGAGGTTCGCCAGGCGGGCGAATGAAGTGTTAAGCTAACGGCGTAACCAAGGGAGGTACCCGATTATGGCACAGAAGACAGAAAGCGTCGTCACCCCGGAGCGATTCGCAACCGGCATGAGCTTCGCGGAGTGGATGGAGCGCATCAACCTGAACAAGGAGAAGTTCCAGGCCAGCTACGACGCTATCAAGCTGGACGCCGAGGAGACAAAGGCCCTCAAGGAACTGAGCGTCAAGGAGAACGGTCCAGCGCGCCTTCTGATCATCGGGGAGGACTGGTGCCCGGATGTCTTCCGCGGCCTGCCGGTGCTCGTACGCATCGCCGAGGCGGCGGGCTGGGAGATCCGCATCTTCTGGCGCGATGAGAACCCGGACATCATGAATGAGTTCCTCAAGGACGGCGAATTCCAGTCGATACCGGTCGGCGTCTTCTACACCAAGGACCACCGCTACATCGGCCACTGGATCGAGCGGCCGGCGCTGGCCAACCAGGAAATGCACGTACTGCGCGCGATAACTGATGGACGCACTCGCGAGGAGTCTCGAGCCGACTATGAGGCGTTCCAGGCCGGACCCGTCTGGCAGGGCTGGCGCAAGGCCATCATCACTGAGATCATCGACCTCCTGGAGCAGAAGGTCCGCTAATAGCGGACTAGGCCAGCTTAACGCCCTCGCGTTCAAAAGCGCGCATCAGGCGCTTGCGCAGCTCGCCCTCCACGTCCCACTGCTTGGTCGCCTGCGTATCGCCGACGATCTTCAGCTCGACCCCAGCGCTACTCAGGTTATCAACCCTCAGCACCGCGGGCGGAGTCAGCACCATCGGCGACCACTGCGGGTCGGCCGCCATCTCCTGGCCGACGCGGTTGATGACCTCGATTATCTTGTCGATGTCCTGCTGATAGGCGACCGTCACGTCCATGTTGACGCGCGAGTACTCCTGCGTGTAGTTGCTGGCGACAGTGATCTCGCCGTTAGGGATATAGTGCACCACGCCATCGAGGTCGCGCAGGACCGTCCGTCGCAGGCCGACCTCTTGCACCTGGCCGGAGATGCCGGCGACCTTCACGATATCGCCGGTGGCGAACTGGTTGTCGATGAGGATGTAGATGCCGCGCACAACGTCTTTCACCAGCCCCTGGGCGCCGAAGCCGATGGCCAGGCCGACAATGCCGACGCTGGCCAGCAGCGGCGCGATGTTGATGCCCGCCAGCGGCAGGATGGTGAACAGCGCGACGATGGCGATGACGGCGCGGGCGCTGCCGGTGAAGACGCCGGCCAGGGTATGCAGGCGCTTCGCTGTCTCGTCGCTGGGACGGCCGCGGATGCGCGCCTCCATGGCCAGGCGAACCGCCGGCGGCACCAGGCGATGCAGCAGCAGGTCAGCGGCCAGCGCCACCGCGATGATGACGACAATGCGGATGCCGTCGGTCAGCAGGAAGTCCGCGACGTCGCCGCCCGAGGCCAGCAGATAGAGCATTAGGACTCCACCCGCTGCAACGGCGCAAAGCTGAGCAGCAACTTCTTGACGCCGGCCTCGCCCTTGAAGGCCACCGTCACCAGGTAATCGGTGCCGCTGGGCACCGCCGATACGACAATGCCCTCGCCGAACTTGGCGTGCGAAACCCTATCGCCCGCCTCGAACACCTCGACAGTTACTTCCGGCAGCGCAATCTCCTCGCCGACGCTGTAACGCCGCGGCGCATAGACGTCGGAGCGCGCCTGCCAGCCGGGGCTGGCGCCCGCCCGCTCCCGTGTCTGGGTAAGGTCCGGCGGGATGTCGGCCAGGAAGCGCGAGGGCGGATGATGACCGGAGAAGGAGCGGCGGAAGGCCCGCACCAGGTACAGTTTGTGCTTGGCGCGCGTCATGCCTACGTAACAGAGTCGCCGCTCCTCCTCCATTTGCGACGGCTCGTCCAGCGAGCGGCTGTGCGGCAGCAGTCCCTCTTCCATGCCGACCATCAAGACGACTGGGAACTCCAGGCCCTTGGCCGCGTGCAGCGTGATCAGCGTGACGGCCTCAGTCGCCGAGTCGTACTCGTCGATGTCGGTCACCAGGCTGACGTCCTCCAGGAAGGCGGGTAGCGCGTGCTCCGGCGTCAGCTCGTCGTACTGCAGTGTGACGGCCAGCAGCTGCATGACGTTCTCCATACGCTCCTCGCCGTCGGTCTCCTGCAGGAGCTGCTTCTGGTAGTCGGTCTTGTCGAGGACGGCGCGCACGAGCGTGCTCAGCGACGACGTCTGGGCCACGTCCATCAGCTCGTTGAGCAGCCCCAGGAAGCGCAGCAGCGAGCCGACGGTGCGCCGCTGGAAGCCGTGTATTGTGCCACCCGATTGGCCGTCCGGGGTGTCGCGCTCGGCGTCCGCCAGCAGCTGCAGCGCCGAGTAAATCGGCACCTCACGCTCGCGGGCCAGGCGGGTTAGCTCCTGCACCGTCTTATCGCCGATGCCGCGTGGCGGTGTGTTGATGACCCGCAGCAGCGCCACCGAGTCGAATGGGTTGTGCACCAGCCGCAGGTAGGCCAGCAGGTCCTTGACTTCGCGGCGCTCGTAGAAGCGGGTACCGCCCACCAGCCGGTAGGGGATGTTGCGGCGCACGAACGCCTCTTCCAGCGGCCGCGACTGTGCGTTGGTGCGGTAAGCGACAGCGATATCCCTGTGCGAGACCTTCTCTTCCTTGGCCAGCCGCTCCACCTCGCGGGCCACGAAGGCCGCTTCGTCCTCTTCGTCGTATGCCTCGTGGATAACGATCGGGTCGCCGCGGCCCAGGTCGGTCCACAGGCTCTTTTCGCGGCGCTGCCG
>DASRHH010000187.1:0-2639 GCA_035650635.1 Dehalococcoidia bacterium
CGGACGCTGTCGCCTACCTCAACCATGACATCGCCGATGCCATTCGCGCCGGCCTGCTGACGGAGGAGGAGCTTCCGGAGATCGTGCAGGTGCGCATTGGCCGTCGTCACTCTCAGCGTGTTAATACGCTGGTCTGCGACATCGTGGAGGCGAGTTGGGCCGCTACCGGCGAGGTACCCGGAGACGAGGCGCCCACGATCAAGCTCAGTCCGCGAATCCTCGAGGCTACGAACACCCTGCGGGAGTTCATGTTCGAGCGGGTTTATCTCTGGGAAGGACGGCAGCGGGAGTCCGAGCGAGCCAAGCGTGTGGTGCGTTTCCTCTACGAGTATTACGTCAACCATCCGCAGGAAATACAGAGCGATTTTGCACTGGAAAACGACCCGGTCTGGCGCCGCGCTCTCGATTATATCGGCGGCATGACGGACGTTTTTGCGTTACGCAGAGCCGAGGAATTGGGCTTCCTGGACTAGGCCCGCGGGCATGGGTTTGCCGGCCTAATTATGTTACAATTGCGAATGAAATCGGCGGCGGCAGCGGGCTCTCACGTAACTAACCCCGGTCTATTCTGTTCTATATTAGGAAGGCATTTCTTCCTTCCGCAAGGCTGATACCTGCCTGCCCGCTTGCCTACGGATATATGAACAGCATCGAAGAAGTTAAGTCCCGCCTCGACATTGTCGATGTCGTAAGTCAGTACGTACAGCTACAGAAATCGGGACGCAACCTGAAGGGGCTGTGCCCCTTCCACAGCGAGAAAACGCCCTCCTTCTACGTATCGCCGGAGCGCCAGAGCTGGCACTGCTTCGGCGCCTGCGGTACCGGCGGCGACGTCCTCTCCTTCGTCATGCGCAAGGAAGGTCTCGACTTCCCGCAGGCTCTGCATATGCTGGCCGATCGCGCCGGCGTGCGCTTGCCCGAACGGCGCGAGGAAGCCGAGGACTCCGACGAGCGCAAGCGCCTGCGCGAGGCCAATGCGGCCGCTGCCCGCTACTACCACGACCTGTTGCTGCACGGCGAAAGCGCCACCGCGGCCCGCTCCTACCTGGAGCGTCGCGGCGTCACGGTACCCTGGCAGCAGGAGTTCAGTCTGGGCTACAGTCCCGCCGGATGGGAAGAGCTGCGCGGCCACTTGCACCGTCAGGGCTTCAGCGATACGGAACTGCTGCAGGCGGGGCTGCTGGTCCAGGGCGAGAAGTCGCCTTACGACCGCTTCCGCGGCCGCCTGATGTTCCCCATCCGCGATAGCCGCGGCCGCGTCATCGGCTTTGGGGCGCGGGCGCTCGACGATAGCACTCCCAAGTACCTGAACACGGCGCAATCGCCGCTCTTCGACAAGGGCAGCGAGTTCTACGCGCTGGACCGCGCCCGTGAGGCGATCCGCCGCGAGCATCGGGCGGTCATCGTCGAGGGGTACATGGACGTGATCGCGGCGCACCAGCACGGCTTCGCCAACGTTGTAGCTACCATGGGTACGGCCCTAACCGAGCGACAGGTGCGCGTCCTCAAGCGCTACACCACCAACATCGTGCTGGCGCTGGACGCCGACGCCGCCGGCGGCGAGGCCGCTCTGCGCGGCCAGGCCGTCATCGAGGAGACGCTGGCGCAGGACGGGGACAAGCAGGCCGTGCCGGTCCTGACCTGGCGCGGCCTCGTGCGCTACCAGGAGGCGGCATCGGTGACGCTACACGTCGTGGAGTTGCCCGCCGGCAAGGACCCCGACGAGCTGATCCGTAGCGATGCCGAAGCCTGGCGCATAGCAGTCGAAAACGCCCGGCCGGCGCTGGACTACAAGTTCGACGGGATCGCTGCTCGCACGGAAGGCGCCGGGCCGCAAGAGCGTTCCGTAGCGGTGCGCGAGCTGTTGCCGCTGGTCGGCGCCATCGGCGACCCGGTGGTGCGGGCACACTACCTGCAGCGCCTGGCCCGCCTGGCGCTGGTCCGCGAGGAGGAAATCGCCGGCATGTTGCCACGCGGCACCCGCAGCGGCCCCTCGAAGGCTGCCGCGGTCGCTCAACCGGCAACCCGCGACAACCGCGAGGAGTTCCTGCTGGCGTTGCTGTTGCACTACCCGGCCCTGCGGGAGCAAGCGGCGAGCGTCAGGCCGGACCTCTTCTGGCGCAGCGAGAACCGGCAGGTCCTAGCCGCCGTACAGATTGCGGAGGATTTCGCGGACCTCTACGTCAGTCTCGCCCCGGAGCTGCACGAGCACATCGACCGGCTGCTGGCCTCACACACTCGGATTCTTGAGGAGTTCGACGATACAGCTGCAACACGAGCTTTTGAAAATGCCATAAATCGGCTCGAAGCGAGACAGCGCGATTTTCAAAAGCAAGGCCGAACCGCCATGCTGGCGGAGCGCGAGCAACAGCTCGAGGACAAGCTGCCTCTAACGGAGGAAGCAGACCGAGCTTTCCGGAGCGGAAAGACCGAAGCTGGTGTCGGACCAGCGTTATCGGAGATCGCGGCCCTCTATTTCCAAGACGCCGAGGAAGGCCGGCGGCTCCACGGAGTCTCGCTGGCCACAGCTATACAAGAGAGCACAGAAGAAGAGAGTGAGAAAACTGAGGTGATTCCTGAATGATGCAGGAACAAGAATACCAGAACCCACGGTCGCGCCGGGCTCCCGTCGTTGAAGA
>DASRHH010000188.1:0-9823 GCA_035650635.1 Dehalococcoidia bacterium
GGAGGGTAGCGACAGGCTGGGGGTCCATGCTGGACACATTATGCCACAGCGAGCCGGAGGTGCCAGCGGCGGGTGGCCTAGCCTTGCATGAGACTATCTTGGGGGTCGAGGAGGATTTGGCTTTGGCGAAGCGTACTTTATGAAGATGGACCGAACTCAGGACTGCGGCGCATTGGGTGCGCCTTCAGACGATGTTTCGCGAAGACGTGCCTGTACTGGGATGACAGCTTTCCGGATTAGGTCGCGGACGCCGATCATGGATAACTCTATACTCTTAGCTGTCATATCGACTGAATGCTGTGAGAGCGTGTGATCCTGCGGAAGGGCAGTTTGAATCACAACCGACGGTGGCCAAGATCTCGAGCCGGCATCTCTCTGACTAAGGTCCAGGCTAAGGTTCTTGGCCGAAAGGTAGATTGTGATATCGGACAGAAGCGTTTTTCTTTCATCATCCTTCATGGCACGCAGGGGTTCGAGCCAGTCCGGATGTAATCCCACTTTGGCAGTGAAGGCTAGCACATCATCTCGGGCATCCTTATTTCTTGATACAAGAATCTGCTTGGACGAATCAGCAGACGTAATGTGCAAGGCGAAATTGAATTGAGGCAGACGTTCTATCCTGACGCTCCATCCCCGCCGCTGTAACCAATCGTGTAGTCGATGCTCGACACGAAAGCGCGGTTTGACGAAGTCCTCATAAACGCCATGACTTATAAGAACGACCCCAACCAATATAAGAAGTGCAAAAGCGGCAGCGTCGTTCCAAAAGCCGACGATACCGGCTACCAGCGCTCCAACTCCGATCTGGATGCTCGCTCCACGCATGGCGAAAGTCTAGCACCGCACCGGATTTTTGAATAAGGCTCATTTGCAGCGTCCACACCTCGTTCCTATAATGAGGCTCACCCCATCGAGGGAAAGGAGCCTTCGGCATGCCGCCAACACCGTATGCCTATCACAATAAGCAGATCGTCCCGCTCTCTGAGGCGAAGATCGGCATCATGACCCACGCCTTCAACTACGGGACGGCGGTATTCGAGGGCATCCGCGGCAACTGGAACACCGACGAGCAGCAGATGTACCTCTTCCAGGTGCCGGAGCACTACAAGCGCCTGCGCAACAGCTGCCGCATCATGCGCATCGAGCTCCCCTACAGCGACGAACAGCTGGCCGACCTCACGGTGCAGATCGTCGAGATGAGCGGCTACCAGGAGGACGTCTACGTCCGGCCGATGGCCTACAAGAGCAGCGAGGTCCTGGGCGTACGATTGCACAACCTGGAGGACGATTTCCTCCTCTTCGTCGCGCCGTTCGGCCCCTACCTCGATATCGAGAAGGGGGCGCGCTGCTGCACCTCTTCCTGGCGTCGCGTAGAGGACACCGGCATACCGGCGCGCGCCAAGATCACCGGCATCTACGCCAACTCTGCGTTGGCCAAGACCGAGGCCAATCTCAACGGCTTCGACGAGGCGATCATGCTGGATGAGCGCGGCCACGTCTCCGAGGGCAGCGGCGAGAACGTCTTCCTGATCAGCGGCGGCAAGCTGATCACGCCGCCGCCGGCCTCCAACATCCTCGTCGGCATCACGCGCGAGACCGTAATCATGCTGGCCCGCGATGAGCTGGGGGTCGAGACGGTGGAGCGCGACATCGACCGTAGCGAGCTCTACATTGCGGACGAGTGCTTCATGACCGGCACTGCCGCGCACGTTACGCCTGTCGTCGAGCTGGACAACCGGGCCATCGCCGACGGCAAGATGGGGCCGATCACCGGTCAGCTGCAGCGCCTCTACTTCGACATCATCTACGGCCGTAGCCCCAAGTATTCCCACTGGTGTACGCCGTGCTACTCCAAGGTCAAGGCGTAGCGGTCGAAAGACCGTTACGTGGACCGGGAGCACTGACCGGCGCCATTGCCGGCGCCGTCTGCCTGGCGCTGGCGATAGCGCTGGCCATCAAGATCAGCGACTGGCCTATCTCCTGGCAGCTTTTCCTGGGTGGAGCCGTTGCCGTGGCGCTGGCGCTGGCAGCGCTACTCTTCCTCTTCTGGGCCTACTGCTGCGCCACCCTTGATTACCGGCTGGACAGCTCCACACTCACCATCCGCTGGGGCCCGGTACGCCACGTCATCCCGCTGACCCGGGTGACGGCGCTCTTCGATGGCCGCCTGGACGACGAGTTCAAGGTGCGTGGCCTCAACTGGTGGCGCCACCACGTTGGCAGCGGCGAGGTCGAAGGCATCGGCCCGGTGATCTTCTACTCGACTCATAGCTCGCCGACCGACCTGGTCTACGTGCAGACGCCGAACGCCACCTACGGCATCTCGCCGCAGGTGCCGGCGCGCTTCGCCACGCTGCTGCGGCGTTTCCAGCAGAACGCCGCCGACGACGTGCAGAGCGAGACTGTCGAACGCAATTGGCTGCTGCACAACATCTTCTGGTCTGACCGGCTGGCGATGGGCCTGACGGCGGGCGCGATCCTGGCTTGCGGCCTGGTGTTCGTGATCGTCTTCGCGGCCTACCCGGACCTCGATAACCGTATCACGATCGAGTTTCCGCCGATCGGTACGATAACGACGCTGGAATCGAAGCACGAGCTGCTGAAGCTGCCGATTATCGCTGCCGTGCTCCTGGGCATCAACTTCATCATTGCCTTCGCCGCCCGCAGCTACGAGCGGGGTGCCTCTTACCTGCTGCTGGCCGGTGCGCTCTTCCTGCAGACGTTGCTGGCGGCCGCGGCCGTGATCGCGCTCGTCAATGCCTAAGCGCTGGCTGCTCTGGCCGGCGCTCCTTCTACTGCTGCTGGCGAGCGCCAGCGCTTGCGGCAGCAGCGAGGAGCACGGGCGCGGCCTCTACATCGCCCTGGGCGACTCCATAAGCTTCGGGCGCGGCGCCGATGACCCTTCCAGCGATGCCTTTGTGCCGCGTGTGCATCGCTACCTGGGCAGCGGCTTTTTGCTGCTCAACATCGCGCACTCCGGCGACACCAGCGCCCAGATCCGCAACAACGGCCAGCTGGACCGCGCCCTCACCGAGATCCGCACCCGTAACGGCGACAGCGACCCCGATAACGACGTGCGCTACATAACGCTGACCGTTGGCGGCAACGACCTGCTGCAGTTGTTTTTCAACCTGGTGCTTACCGGCCGCTGCACCGCATTGACCGATGCGCTCAACCGCGCAGACTGCCGCGATCCCTTAGTCGCCGCCATCGCCGCCATGCGAGAGAACGTCGGGGTGATCCTCTCCTCGCTGCGCCAGGCGGGGCCCAGCGTGAAAATCATCATGGTCACCCTCTACGACCCGCTGGCCAACGCCTTGCCCTCGGGCGTGGACCTGGCGGAGATGGCCCTGGAGGGGCGCGCCAACACGCCGTTTGCCGACGGCGCCAACGACGTGTTGCGGCAGGCCGCCGCGGCCAACGGCGTGCTCATCGCCGAGGTGCACACCTCCTTCTTCGGTCGCGCCGACGACCTGATAGCCGCGGACCATATCCACCCCAACAACGAGGGCCACAAGCTCATCGCGGACGCCGTCATCGACGCTATCAAGAAGGCGTCCTGAGGCACCCTCTGCTAAACTAGCGCGGTGCGTTACGACGTGATCGTGGCGGGCGCTGGCCCCGCCGGCAGCACCGCCGCCCGTGTGCTAGCGCGGCAGGGCGCCTCCGTTTTTCTGCTGGACCGCGCTCGCTTCCCGCGCGATAAGCCCTGCGGTGGCGGCGTGACGCTACGCGCCGCTTCGGCGCTGGACATCGATATCGCGCCCGTGGTGGAGCGCACTATCTACGGCGCCCGCTTCTCGCTGCGGCTGGGTGGCCACTTCGACCGCTTCTACGACCGGCCGCTGACCTACATGACGCAGCGTTGCCGGCTCGACGAGTTCCTGGCGAACGCTGCCGTTGAGGCCGGCGCCGACTTCCATGACGGCGAGCAGATCCTCGAAGTCGAGGCGGACGGCGTCGCTGGCGGGGTGACGCTGCGGACGGCCAGTGGTAGCTACGAGGGCCGCGTCCTTGTCGGCGCGGACGGGGCCAATGGCATCGTCGGGCGCTGGCTGGGTCCGCGGCACTGGGAGGACGGCGTGGCGCTGGAAGGCAACCTCCCCTACAGCGACGACATCCCCTTAGAGTGGCACGAGCTGGTGGCGCTGGACCTGGGCGGCCTGGCCGGCGGCTACGGTTGGGTATTCCCCAAGGGCGATCACTTGAACGTCGGTGTCGGGGCCTGGAAGTACGCCGGCTTCACCCTGCGGCCAAAGCTGGCGGAGCTCTGCCGCCGCTATGGCTTCGATTCCGAGGCGCTGGAGAGCCTGCGCGGCCATCACCTGCCGCTGCGGCAGGCCGGCTCGCCGGTGGCCAAGGGCCCGGTGCTCCTGGTGGGCGACGCCGCCGGCTTCGTCGATCCCCTCTCCGGCGAGGGCATCCACATGGCCTGCTACAGCGCCTCGCTCGCGGCGGACGCCATCGGAGATGTGCTCGCGGGCCGGGCTGCCGATCTCAGCGATTACCAGCGGGCCGTCGAAGAGATCATTCAGCCGGAGCTTGACCTCTCGCGCGACCTGCAGGAGCTGTTCCACTTCGCGCCGCCGCCCTACGTGGCGATGATGCGCGGCAGCGAGCGCTTCTGGCACCTCTTCTGCCGCCTGATTCGCGGCGACTTCACGTACCAGAGCTTGACGCGCCGCCTGGGGCCGATGCGCGTCGCGGTGGGCTACTTCGCGGGCGTGGCCCGGCGGCGCCGGCTGGCGCGGCTGAGCGGCACGCTCAACTGACCTCGAATCAATTGACCGCAGCCGTTATAATGGCTGGCGAACGTTTGAATTCTAGCTGGAGGAGTTTTGACATGGCCAAAGCAGAGCGAACCGATCTCAACAACCCGCACGAGGTGCGTACTTTCAACAATGGCAAGCTGGAGCTGGTCAACATGTCGGGCGGCACCATCGGCCGGCTGACGCTGAACCCGGGCTGGAAGTGGTCCAACGATGTCAAGCCGATCGCCGGGACGGAGCTGTGCGAGGCGCCGCACTTCCAGTACCAGGTCTCCGGCAGGGCGCACATCGTGATGGAAGACGGCACCGAGATGGAGACCGGCCCCGGCGAGGTGACGTACCTGCCGGCCGGCCACGACGCCTGGGTCGTCGGCAACGAGCCGGTGGTGCTGATCGACTGGCACGGCGCCAGCAACTACGCCAAGCAATAAGAAGACTTTCGTTTCTTGACGCTGAGGACGGGCTTCTATAGAATTACGCCTGTCCTGTAGCTATATATAGAGGCTGAGAAGGGGAGTAGTAGGGAGCTTCCTGCTTATAGAGAGCCGGAGAAGGGTGGAAATCCGGCAGCAAGCGCTCTCGAACTCGCCCTGGAGCCTGCGGACTGAACCCGCATTTGGCGGGATAAGCCCGGACGGGAAACGCCCGTTACAGCGGACGAGAGTCCCGTTGCCCGCCGGCCAGGCGGAGCGGCGGGGAACGAGGGTGGTACCGCGTGGACCCGAAAGTCCCGTCCCTTATCTGGGCCGGGGCTTAATTTTTTCAAGCCCAAGCCCCAGCATCCAAGTTGGGAAAGACGGAGTAAGGCATGGTCACGACCAAGCGAACCTACAAGAGCGACGCCGCCAAGACGGGGCCGGACCGCGCGCCGGCGCGGGCGATGTATCGCGCCATGGGTCTGAACGACGAGGACATCTACAAGCCGTTCATCGGCGTTGCCAGCACCTGGAACGAGGCGACGCCCTGTAACTTCCACCTGGACCGCCTGGCGGACCAGGTGAAGCTCGGTGTGCAGGCTGCCGGCGGCACCCCGCGCGAGTTCGTGACCATCGCCGTTTCGGACGGCATCGCCATGGGCCACGAGGGGATGAAGGCGTCGCTCATCAGCCGCGAGGCCATCGTCGACACGATCGAGCTGATGATGCACGCCCACCAGTACGATGGCCTGGTCGCCATCGCCGGCTGCGACAAGAGCCTGCCCGGCTCCGTCATGGCCATGGCGCGCCTCAACGTGCCGGCGGTCTTCCTCTACGGCGGCACCATCATGCCCGGCCGCTTCCGCGGCAAGGACGTGACGATCCAGGACGTCTTCGAGGGCGTCGGCGCGCTGGCGGCCGGCAAGATCACCGCTGACGACCTCTACGAGCTGGAGTGCGCGGCCTGTCCCGGCGAGGGCTCCTGTGCCGGCATGTACACCGCCAACACGATGGCCAGCCTGATGGAGGCGATCGGCGTCTCCCTGCCAGGCAGCGCCACCGTGCCGGCCATCGACCCCGCGCGCGAGGACTATTGCCGTCGCAGCGGCGAGGCCGTACTGCGCCTGCTGGAGCAGGACATCCGCCCGCGCGACATCCTGACCCGCGACGCCTTCCTCAACGCCATCACCGTCGACGTCGCCATCGGCGGCTCGACGAATTCGGTGCTGCACTTGCTGGCCATCGCCAACGAGGCCGGTGTCGAGCTCAACCTGGACGACTTCGACCGGATCGCCCGCAAGACGCCGCACATCGGCGACCTGCGGCCTGGCGGCCAGTTCGTCATGGCGGACCTGCACCAGGCAGGCGGCGTGCAGCGGCTCATGAAGCCGCTGCTGCACGCCGGCCTGCTCAACGGCGACGTCCTGACCGTGACCGGCAGGACGCTGGCAGAGAACCTGGCCAACGTGCCAATGGACGACACCAACGGTGTCATCCGCGACATGAGCAATCCCATCTCGCCCATTGGCACCCTATGCATCCTGCGGGGCAACCTGGCCAGCGAGGGAAGCGTTATTAAGACCGCTGGCGTGAAGAAGCAGGAGTTCAGCGGCCCGGCTCGTGTCTTCGACTCGGAGGAGCTGGCGTTCGATGCCGTCTCGCGACGCGAGATCGTGGCTGGCGACGTGGTCGTCATCCGCTATGAGGGGCCAAAGGGCGGTCCGGGGATGCGGGAGATGCTAGCCGTGACTGCTGCGCTTGTGGGTCAGGGCCTGGGCGGAGAAGTGGCCCTGATGACGGACGGCCGCTTCTCCGGCGCCACCCACGGCCTCATGGTGGGCCACGTGGCGCCCGAAGCCGCCGTCGGTGGGCCGATCGCAGCCCTGCGTGACGGCGACATCATTACGATGGATATCGCCAACCGCAAGCTGGACGTGAACCTGAGCCAGGAAGAGATCGTGGCGCGCATGGCCACCTGGCAGCCGCCGGCGCCGCGCTACCCGCGGGGCGCGCTGGCCAAGTACGCGCGGCTGGTGTCGTCTTCGGCGCAGGGAGCCGTGTGCGGCTAGGAAACTGATCGAAGGAAGTGGTGCAGCTATGGAACTGACCGGAGCGCAGATGATCTTGGAGAGCCTGGTGCGCGAGGGCGTGACCGACGTATTCGGGCTGCCCGGCGGTGCGACGCTGCCCCTCTACGACGCGCTTCCTGAGTACCACCCGCGCATCCGCCACTACCTGGTGAAGCACGAGCAGGCCGCCGCTCACGCAGCCGACGCCTACGCCCGCGTCATCAACGGCCCCGGCGTCTGTTTCGCGACGTCCGGCCCGGGCGCCACGAATCTTGTGACCGGCATCGCCAACGCCTGGATGGACTCGGTGCCGCTGGTCTGCATTACCGGCGCCGTCATCACCGGCCTCCTCGGCCGCGACGGCTTCCAGGAGGCCGACATCACCGGCATCACTATCCCGATAACCAAGCACAACGAACTGGTCCTGGATGTGGCCAAGATCCCATACGCCATTCGGGAAGCGTTCTACATCGCCAAAACCGGCCGGCCCGGCCCGGTGCTGGTGGATATCCCACGCGACGTCCAGCAGCAGAAGGCGGAGTTCGTCTGGCCGGAGCGAGTCTACATGCGGGGATATCACCCGCAGATCAGCCCTGACCCGGAGGAAGTGGCCCGCGCCGCCGAGCTGATACAGCAGGCGGAGCGGCCGCTCATCCTCTCCGGGCACGGCGTCGTCATCTCCGGCGCTTACGAGGAGTTGCGGGAGCTGGCGGAGAACGGCAACATCCCCGTCATCACCACGCTGCTCGGCATCAGCGGCTTCCCGGGCAGCCACCCTCTGTACATGGGCATGCCGGGAATGCACGGCATGTACTGGAACAACATCGCCATCAGCGAGGCCGACCTCATCATCGGCGTCGGCATGCGCTTCGACGACCGCGTCACCGGCCGGCTCAAGGACTTTGCGCCCAACGCCAAGATTGTGCACTTGGAGATCGACCCCGCGGAGGTGGGCAAGAACGTACGGCCAACGGCGACCCTGCAGGGCGACGCGCGGACCTCATTGAGGGAGCTGAACAAGCTGGTCAGCTTCAAGGAGCGCGGCCCCTGGATGGCGCGCATCGACGAGGTGCGCAGCCAGCACCCTTCGATCGTCTTCCCGGAGACCGACGGTATCCTGCCGCAGTACGCGATCAAGAAGATCTACGAGATGTCTAACAACGACTGCTACATCGTGACCGGCGTCGGCCAGCACCAGATGTGGGCGGCCCAGTACTTCTGGTCCGATAAGCCTAACTCCTGGGTGACCTCCGGCGGCCTAGGCACGATGGGCTTCGAGGTGCCGGCCGCTATGGGTGTGCAGGCCGCCAAGCCCGGCGAGCTGGTCTGGGCGATCTGCGGCGATGGCGGCTTCCAGATGACGCTGCAGGAGCTGGCCACTATCTCGGAGTACCAGTGGCCCATCAAGTTCGCCATCATCAACAACGGCCATCACGGCATGGTGCGCCAGTGGCAGCACCTCTTCTACAAGAACAACCTGGTCGCCAGCCCGCTGCGCAACCCGGACTTTGTCAAGCTGGCGGGGGCGTTCGACATCATGGGCCTGCGCGCCAGCCACCACGACGAGGTAGAGCCGGTCATCAAGGAAGCACTGGCACACAAGGGCCCGGTCCTCATCGACTTCCGCGTCAAGCAGGACGAGGACTGTTACCCCATGGTGCCGCCGGGCGCCTCCCTGGACGAGACAGTGGACCTGCCATCCGAGTACAACGCCCTGGCCGAAGCGCGCCAGAGAGCGGCAGGCGTGCGATGAGCACCAACGGCTTTGATTCCCTGCGCAAGCACACGATCATCGCATTGGTGGAAGACCGTCCCGGCGTCCTCAATCGCATCGTCTCCAAGTGGCGGCAGCGCGGCTTCAACATCGAGAGCCTGGCCGTCGGCCACTCAGAGACGCCGGGCCTGTCTCGCATGACGTTCGTCGTCGACGCCAACACGGACGCCGAGCAGGTGGTGAAGCAGGTCGATAAGCTGGTGGACGTCGTGGACATCCGCGACATCTCGGACGAAGAGATCATGATGCGGGAGATGGCGCTGATAAAGGTCGCGGCTGACTCCGACAACCGCAGCCGCATTATCGAGATCGCTGACATCTTCAAGGCGGAGATCATCGACGTCGCCAAGAACTCGATCATCCTCGAGGTCACCGGCGAAGAAGAGAAGATCGACTCGATGTACGCGCTGCTCGCGGACTTCGGCGTCATCGAGATGGTGCGCACCGGCCGTGTGGCTCTCATCCGCGGCAGCGAGGCCTCGCACCAGCCGCCCGAACACGAGGGTTACGAGCGCTACCCGGGCGGAGAGCTCTGGTAGGCCGGGAGAGGGAGAACCACAATGCCCAAGATTTACTACGACGCTGATGCTGACCTGGGGCTGCTCAAGAACAAGAAGATCGGCATCATCGGCTTTGGCAGCCAGGGCCATGCCCACGCGCTCAACCTCAAGGACAGCGGCTGCAACGTCATGGTCGGCCTGGCGCCGGGGTCCAAGAGCTGGAAGCTGGCAGAGGACGCCGGCCTGCGCGTCGGCTCGGTGGACGAGGTGGCGCGGGAGGCCGATATCATCATGA
>DASRHH010000189.1:0-4692 GCA_035650635.1 Dehalococcoidia bacterium
TTCCAGGCCGGTGTGCCAGCGCCGCCGGCCTCTTAGATGAAATGCTATGGGTGCTAAGCGGATGCTCTCAATTGAGTGAGAGCTAAGATTCCGTAAAGGAAACGGCCATCCCGTGAAAGCTCGTTCGCTTTCAGGACTCTATCGATGGTGCATGATATAATCCGCCCGATTCTGATTAGGGGGTGCTCTCGCGGCATCTGACCGCACGTTGTTTCTCGCCAGTCTGGAGCAAAGAGCGGTCGCCTTCATTCTGGACAGCGTCCTGCTCCTTTCCTTTCTCGCCCTCTTCTTCTGCATTGGCGGCGTGCAAGCGCTTCTTCGCAGCAATTCCGGCAGCAAGGACCTCTCGAACTCGGAGGTCTACACCTGGATCGGCATCATCCTTAGCTGGTTCCTCCTGGTTCCCCTCTATTACATCGTGCTCTGGCGCTGGAAGGGGCAGAGCATCGGCATGATCGCCACTCACATCAAGGTCATCCGCACGGACGCGGAGCCGGTGGACTTGCTGACGGCCGTCCTGCGCTTTGCCGCGTACCTTGTCTCGCTGTTGCCGCTCTTTGCCGGCTTCATAGTTGCGTTTTTTAACGAGGACCGTCGCACGCTGCATGACCTCATCGCCAACACAGTGGTAATTGACCTGACATGATGGAGAGGCCCCGGCCCGTGCACGAGACGTTCTCGCGCTGGCTGCTCGGCCTTCTGCTCTGGTTTAGCCTGGTCGGATTCTTCGGGGCGTTCAACGCAGCCCAGCTCACCTCCGAGGGCACCGGGCAGCGGATTCTTAGCCGGGCGGTGGCGGCGCTGATCGATATCGATGCCATCCTGCCGAAGACCGAGCAGGACCTGCACGCGGCAGCCGCCGAGTCCAACGCCGCGACAGTCCAGGTGCCCAATTACCCCATAGACGTACAGCTGCCTCGGCAGCAGGCGCTGACCATCACCGGCGAGGACCTGAGGCGGGTGCTCCTCGACACGTCTGCCTCGCGCGCTTACGACGACGGCCTGGGCGTCCTCTCCGCGTCCGATCCCGAGGCGCAGCGCCACATCTCTGCCTTCTCCAGCGAGGGTGCCATCGATAAGGGCCTGCACCAGATAACCGGCAGCATCCACATCTTCTGGCTGATCGTGACCATCGTGCTGGGGCTGCCCTCGCTGCTGGCGCTGGTGGGCTTCATGCGCGCCTCGCCGGCGCTCAGTCCGGCGTTCGTGCTGGCCGGCTTCTTGCTGGCAGCAGCAGCGCCTTCCCTGCTGGCGATTCTGGGCATGCGCCTGGCGTTCTCCCAGGGCGACTCCGATCCCTTCGTTGCCAGCCTGCTGGCGGTCGGCAAGGATGCGCTGTGGGTGCCGGCGCGCAACTACATCGCGATCTGTGGCCTGGCGATCGGGATCGTCGTCCTGACGGTCGCCGTCAATTTCGCCAATCGGGAGCCGCCCCGCGAACAGGCCATCGCCGGCTGATTCGCATCGTTGACGCGGCGCATTATACTAGCAACGCCGCTCGCTTCCGGTCAGGAAGAATCTGCGGCAGGAGAAGGGCTATGTGGGACTCAACGTCGGACGTACTGGTTCTGGGAGCCGGCCATAACTCGCTTATTGCAGCGGCATACCTGGCAAAGGCTGGCGTCAAGACGCTGGTGCTGGAAGCGAAGTCGATCGTTGGCGGCGGCTGCACCTCCGAGGAGCTGACCAAGCCCGGCTTCGTGCACGATGTCTGTGCCACCATCCACGGTGGCATCGTCTCGGGTCCGGTGCCGGCAGAGCTGGAGCTGGAGCGCTACGGGCTCAACTACATGTTCCCTGACCCGATGTCCGCCAGCATCTTCCCGGACGGCAGCTCCATCGTCACCTATCGCGATGTCGAGAGGACGGCGCGGGAGATCGAGAAGCTATCGCCCAGGGACGGCGTGGCCTACCGGCGGCTCGTCGGCTTCTGGGAGGAGCACGTCAAGCCCTGGTTCATCCCGGTGCGCTACTCCCCGCCCAAGCAGCCGAGCGAGCTCTATGGCCTGATCGAGCAGAAGGGCGCCGCCGGCCAGGAGGTCATGCGCCTCATGGCCAGCTCACCGCTGGAAGTCGTCAACGAGTTCTTCGAGGACGACCGCGTGCGCGCTCATGTGCTCAAGGCATCGCTGCAAGGGGGACCGCTGCTTGACCAGTTCGGCTATGGCCTGCTGGTGCTGACCAACGGTTCCGGCATGCGTCACAGCTTCGGCTGGGCCTTCCCGGAAGGCGGCTCTCAGCAGCTGCCGGACGCCCTGACGCGCGCGATCGAGGAGCACGGCGGCCAGGTGCTGGCCAACGCACGCGTGCGCGAGATCATCGTCAAGGACGGTGAGGCAGTCGGCGTCGAGACCGATGACGGCCGCCGCTTCCGCGCGAGCCAGGCTATCGTGGCTGGCCTGCACGTGCGACAGCTCTTCCTCGACATGATCGACGACCGCTGGCTCGACCCGTCGCTAGTGGAGATGGCCCGGCAGGTGCGCAGCGGCCTCTCAGAGGTGATTCTGCACATCGCGATGAAGGAGAAGCCGCGGTTCCGTGGCAACCTGCCGGAGGACGTGGTGCTCTGCCAGGTTCCAGAGAGCATGCCGGACCTGGCGGCGGCCTACGCCAACTACCGCACTGGCCATCTCTATCCGCGGGCGCCCTTCCAGGTCGTCGCGCATACGCTCATCGACTCCAAGCGCGCTCCGGCGGGCGGCCACGTCCTCAACATCGGCCACTACGCGCCCTACGCCCTGGAGGGCGACCCCAACACCTGGCGTCAGCAGAAGGATGAGATCTTCCAACACGAGATGCAGCGGGTGCAGGAGTACATCCCCAACCTGAGCGAGGACACCGTGGGCAGTGCCATGTTCACGCCAGTAGAGATTGAGGCGCACAACCCGATGTTCTATCGCGGCGATATCATGGGTATGGGGCACGTGCTCTCGCAGGAAGGGATCCTGCGGCCGCACCCCGCCATCGCGGACTATCGCATGCCGGTGAAGAAGCTCTACCTGACCGCGGCCTGCGCCTATCCCGGCGGCTCCATCAGCGGCGCCCCCGGTCGCAACGCAGCCATGACGGTGCTACAGGACCTGGGCGTCGCAGCCGGCGCCGCCAGATAAACCGAACAAGAGGGAGGAAATCGAATGGCTACCGTACCACCACCCTGGGACCTGCTGCTCAAAAAGGACGCGGAGATGTTCCGCTACCACGACGAGATGGATCGCATGGTCTTCAGCGACGGCGCCCTGCCGGCGAAGATCAAGCTCCTCATCGCCTGCGCTATCGACTCCACCAACGGCGCCGAACCGGGCGTCGAAGTCTACGCCAGGCGGGCGCGGCAGGCCGGCGCCAGCGACGAAGAGATCGTCGAGGCGGTCCGCGTAGCGTCGCTGCTGGGCGGCACTCGCGGCCAGACCACGGCCCTGCGCGGCCTCGCATCCTTCTTCGAGTAGGCGCGTCCTGACGAAGGAGGTCGCGACCCTGGGTGGCGGCTGCTTCTGGTGCCTGGAGGCTGTCTACGTCAAGCTGAGGGGCGTCGAGCAGGTCGTCTCAGGCTACGCTGGCGGCGCGGTGGAAAACCCCTCGTACGAGCAGGTGTGCTCGGGCCGCACCGGTCATGCAGAGGTGGTGCAGCTCACCTTCGATCCCGACGTCATCTCCTACGAAGAGTTGCTGGAGGTATTCTTCACCATCCACGACCCGACGACGCTCAACCGCCAGGGTCCGGACAGCGGGACGCAGTACCGCTCGATAATCCTCTACCACGACGATGAGCAGCGCGCGACTGCGGAGCAGGTGATGCAGTCGCTGAGCGCCGACGGCCTCTGGGACGACCCGATCGTCACGCGGCTGGAGCCGCTAACCGCGTTCTACCCGGCGGAGGGCTACCACCAGCAGTACTTCGAGCGCAATCCCGGGCAACCGTACTGCCAGGTGATCATCGCGCCCAAGGTCGCCAAGGCTCGCCAGCGCTTCCTCAGCAAGCTCAAGGCCTGAACCGCAGCCCCCGCTGGCACTGCGTGTTTCTTGCAAAGCGGGCGAGGCGTTCCTACAATCCTTAAGCGAGCGGGCGTAGCTCAGGGGTAGAGCATCTGCTTCCCAAGCAGAGGGCCGTGGGTTCGAATCCCATCGCCCGCTCCAACTGCCTTTTAAGGCTAGCGCCTTATGCCTACAACGCCAGTTCTTGGATTGCTGAATCGCCCTCGCGCACAAAACGAGGCGCAAAGCGTTATTGAAATCGCCGTACCACTGCTAGAGGAGCTCATTAACTTCTCCACTCACATATTCGTCGAATCGAATGAGGCTTCATCCGATGATGACGACCTCGACTTCCCGTTGTTGGCCTCATTCCTACACATCACTGAGATGGCCGATGGTGTTCAGGTTCTTGTGGCTCAAGCCTGCGGACAAGCAGCGGGTCCCGTAATTCGAAGCGAGTTCGAATCTCTTCTAGCCCTGGATTTCTTGCTACAAAGTGACACAAAGCGCCGGGCATCGGCGTGGTGGGTAGCGACTCTCCATCGACGGCTAAGGTATGTCGATATGCTTGACCCGAGCACGCCTAATGGCCAGCGCTTTTATGCAGGGGCTGCTGCTGATAAGACCCTAGGCGCTGTCTACCAACCCCCGCCGGGAACCATCCATGCGATTCGCAATTCGATATCACAGCGTTTACAGTTACCCGACCTTTCAGAGGCCGAA
>DASRHH010000190.1:0-3025 GCA_035650635.1 Dehalococcoidia bacterium
CTTCGGAGACGCTGTGGTCGTCCTGGTGATGGCCCAGGTTATCCGCCACGGAGCCGGCCGGCGGGCGATGCGGCTCCCAGCCGGCCTTGATGCGCAGCAGTGTGAAGGTGAGAGCGATGGCGGCCGCTCCGGCCGCAGCGCCGGCGGTTAGAGGCACGATGGGAATGATATCGCGGGAGGACTGGTCAGCTTGTGGCGGCAGCGGATTCCCTTCCGGGCGGTCCTGGCCCAGGGGAGCCGCGAATGCGGGTACGCTCGTCAGCAGCAGCAGGAGCAGGCCTACGCCCGCCACGAGCAGTCTCATATCGGAATCGAATCTAGCACGCAAAGGTCTTACGCACCAGACGCCAGGTAAGCGGGCAAATGCCAGAAACAAGCTACGCTTGTTATAATCGCCCCTGAGAACCAAGAATGACCAATTCCCAGAAGAACCGGACCACAGACTACCGGCGCATCGTCGCCAAGTGCGGCACCAACCTGCTGACCGCCGGCTCCGACCAGCTGGACATGCAGGTCATGGCCGCCCTGGTGGGACAGTTCGCCCGGTTGCACAAGCAGGGACTGGACGTCGTCATTGTGACATCCGGCGCCATTGCCGCGGGGCGGCATCGCCTCGGCCTCTCCGGAGACCGGCGCGAGATGCCGTTGCGACAGGTCCTGGCGGCTGTCGGCCAGAGCCACCTGATGCAGGCCTACGATGAGCTGTTCACCTGGCATGACATCACTGTCGCCCAAACGCTGCTGACCCGGCGCGACCTTTCGGACCGCCAGGGTTACCTCAACGCCCGCAACACCCTGCTCAACCTGCTGGACCTGCGGGTGGTGCCGATCGTCAACGAAAACGACGTCGTAGCGATCGAAGAGATCGCTGGCGCCAACATCGGCGACAACGATAACCTCTCGGCGCTGGTTGCCAACCTGGTCGACGCCGATCTCCTGGTGCTGCTGAGCGATGTCGACGGCCTCTACAACGCCGACCCGCGTGCCGATCCGGCGGCACTGCTTATCTCCCACGTCGACCGCATCGACGAGGAGATCGAGCGCTACGCCGGTGGAGCCGGCAGCGGCCGGGGCGTCGGCGGCATGGTGACCAAGGTGCAAGCGGCCCGGCTGGCCACGGCCGGCGGCGCGGACGTAGTCATCGCCAACGGCCACACCACGGACGTTGTCTCGCGCATCATCCAGGGCGACCCGGTGGGCACCCTCTTCCCGGCCGCCGTCGATAAGCTGGAGAGCCGCAAGCGCTGGATGCGCACCGGCCTCTCGCTAAAGGGGAGCCTGGTGGTGGACGTTGGCGCCGCAGAGGCGCTGGCAAACACAAGCTGCAGCCTGCTCCCGGCCGGCATTATGGAGGTGCGCGGCAGCTTCGATCGCGGCGACGCCATCGAGATTCTTATCGACAAGACCTCGCAGACGCTAGCCTACGGCATCGCCAACTACAGCTCGGTCGATCTCGCCGCCATCCGCGGCATTCGCTCGGACCGTATCGAAGAGAAGCTGGGCTACCAGTACGGCGGCGAGGCTGTTCACCGCGACAACCTGGTGCTACTGTAGACCCCGCTGTCCCAAATAGAGGACAATAGGGTAAACACGCGAAGATTTGGCCTGGAGGTTAGATGGGCTCCGTAATCAAGAAGCGCCGCAAGAAGATACGCAAGCACAAGCATCGCAAGATGCTGAAGAAGACCCGCTGGCAGCGGCGCCACAAGTAGCAGCTACCCCTAGCTGCGGGTGCCATTTGGCCCCAAGGGCGAACCCATGACAACCACAGCCAACGAACTGCAGCAGAAGGGCGCAGCCGCCAAGGCTGCGGCCCGCCTGCTGCGCCACCTCTCGACCGCGGTCAAGGACCGGGCGCTCAAGTCAATAGCCGAGGCGCTGCTGGCTCGACAGGCCGAGATCATCGACGCCAACCAGCGAGACTACGAGGCCGGGCGCCAGGCCGGGCTCACAGACGCCCTGCTGGACCGGCTGCTGCTGACCCCGGAGCGCATCGCTGGGATCGCCGGCGACGTGCGACAGGTCGCCGCGCTGCCGGACCCCGTCGGCGAGGTCATCGACGCGCGGACGCTGCCCAACGGCCTGCAGGTGGGCCGGCGCCGGGTACCGCTGGGCGTCATCGGCGCCATTTATGAGAGCCGGCCCAACGTTACCGTGGATATCGCCTCACTCTGCCTGAAGTCCGGCAACGTCTGCATCCTGCGCGGCGGCAAGGAAGCCGCACACTCCAACCGCGTACTAGCAGCTATCGTGCGCGAGGCCAGCGCCGAGGCGGGCGCACCGCAGGACGCCGTCCAGCTTGTCGAGAACACGGATCGCGCCCTGGTGGGCGAAATGCTGCAGATGCGCGACACGATCGACCTGCTGATACCGCGCGGCGGCGCCGATCTCATTCGCTTCGTCGCGGAGAACGCCACGATGCCTGTGGTCACCGGCGGAATCGGGGTCTGCCACACTTATGTCGATAGCAGCGCCGAGGTGCAGATGGCGGTAGACATCGCCTACAACGCCAAGTGCCGCCGTCCCACCATCTGCAACGCTCTCGATACCCTGCTGGTGGCCGGCGACATCGCGCCCGTCTACCTGCCGGTAATCGGCAGTCGCTGGGCGGAGGCTGGCGTGGAGATGCGCTGCGATGACCGTTCGCTGCGCATCCTCCGATCGGCTGAGGTGCCGGAGCTGAAGGCCGTGCCGGCGACGCCGGAGGACTTCGGCAAGGAGTTCCTGGCGCTGGTCGCAGCCGTAAAGGTCGTCGACTCGCTGGACGAGGCCATCGAGCACATCGACCGCTACGGCTCCGGCCATTCCGAGGCCATCGTCACGCAGGACTACGGCGCGGCGCAGCGCTTCCTGGACGAGGTCGATGCGGCCGCTGTCTACGTCAACGCCTCGACGCAGTTCACCGATGGCGCCCAGTTCGGCCTGGGGGCCGAAGTCGGCATCTCGACCCAGAAGATGCACGCCCGCGGGCCCATGGGACTGCGCGAGCTTACCAGCTACAAGTGGACCATCCTGGGCAACGGCC
>DASRHH010000191.1:0-10843 GCA_035650635.1 Dehalococcoidia bacterium
CTTGGTCACCGGCACCAGGCCCCACTGCTCCATGTCCAGCTGCTCGAAGTAGGCGTCCTGGAAATTCGGCACGCCAATGAGCTTGCCGTCGTTGCCGTAGGTCCAACCGTGGTAGGCGCAAGTGAAGCTGGCAGCATTTCCCTGGTCCGCCCGGCAGACCTTCATGCCGCGATGGCGGCAGGAGTTGATGAAGGCGTTGACCTTGCCGGCACTGTCGCGGATGACGATGACGGGGTCTTCGCCCATCGTCGTCGTATAGAAGTCGCCGGGGTTAGGGATCATGCTGTCATGGGCCAGGAAGAGCCATGAGCGCGCGAAGATGTTCTCCAATTCCTGCTGGTAGACTTGCTGGTCAATGAAGAGTCGCCGGCTGAGCAGACCGTTCTCCAGATCCATGAGGCCGTCAAGGCCGTTGCCCACCGCGAGCTTGGGGCGACTGTAGGTGGCCATGGTTCTCCTCCTTTGCGGCCTCCGCCGGCCGCGTGGCTCGAAGTTAGTACGGGTAGCAGAAAATGTCAATCCGCCGATACTTCAATAGCGTCGCTATCGCTCCTGCTAAGCAGTCGCAGCGCTATGGCGCCGATAATTCCGGCGGCCAGGCAGGCAGCGAAGATGCCCATCCTGGCCTCGGCCTGAAGCGACTCCTCATCGAACGCAAGACCGGCCACGAACAATGACACCGTAAAGCCGATGCCGGCCAGGAGGGCCGCGCCAGCCACGTGTCGCCAATGCATACGGCCCGGCAGAGCGCCGAGGCCCAGCCGCACGGATATCCAGGTGAAGGAGACGATGCCGAAGAACTTGCCCACCAGCAGCCCGACGAAGATGCCCAAAGCAATGCGACTGGCCAGCGAGTCCTGCAGGGCGCTTCCCGAGAAGTCCAGGCCAGAGTTGGCCAGCGCGAACAGCGGCACGATGACGAAGCTGGTGGGCGCGTGCAGCAGCCGCTGTAGCCGCTCCGTGGGCGGCTCCGTGGAGACCACAAGTTCTTCCATCTCCCCCAGGGCGTAGTCCGCCCGCCCCTCATCTTCCCGCGCCAGCGCCTGTCGAAAGTCGTCATTGAGGGAATCGGCGTGGCGCAAGAAGTCCTCTTTGGGCAAGCGGGCCGTAGCCGGTGTCAGCAGGCCCAGGATGACGCCCGCAATAGTTGGGTGGATACCGGACTCCAGGAAGGCGGCCCAGACGGCGAAGCCGACCACGAGGTACGGAGCCAGCGACACCACGCCCATCTGTCGCATCAGGATTATCAGCGCCAGCAGGGCCGCCGCCACGCCGATTGCCTCAAACGAGAGGTCGCCAGCATAGAAGATGGCGATAATCACCAGTGCGCCGATATCATCGAAGATGGCGAGCGCCAGCAGGAAAACACGCACCTCCGGTGGGATTCGCGGCGCCGCAAAGGCCAGCACCCCCAGCGCGAAAGCGGTATCGGTTGCCATCGGGATACCCCAGCCGTCCTGACCCGCGTGGCCGGCATTGAAGGCCAGGAAGATCAGCGCCGGCAGGGCCATGCCGCCCAGGGCGGCGGTAGCCGGTAGAATGGCCTGACGGCGGTCGGAGAGTTCGCCATGGACCAGCTCGCGCTTGATCTCCATGCCGGCGACCAGGAAGAAGAACACCATCAGGGCGTCGTTCACCCAGTGGCGCAGGTCCTCGGTCAGGTCGACGACATGCAGGTCCATCGTGAGAGTGATAGCCCAGAGGTCGTGGTAGGAGTCGGACCAGGGGCTGTTCACCCAGACAATGCCCGCCAGGGCGGCCAGCAGCAGGACAAGGCCGCTGACGGTCTCGGTCTGGATGAAACGCTGGGCGGGCAGGGTGAAGCGGCGCGACACCATTGAGGTGGCGGCGCGACGACGCAGGATGCCCCGGGTGCGTTCCTGGCGGCTCATCTCACTCGAAAGGGTAAACGCCTTCGCGGGCCGGCGGTGTCAGCCTGACGCAAGGCAAAAAGAAGGAGGCCCTCCGCAGGGGAAGGCCTCCAGTTGTTGCGCTGAATTCCGGCGCTTAGGCCTTGTTCATGTCCAGCGGCAGCGGGCCCTCTACCACCATGTACTGTAGAGGTACGGTGCCGGTGTTGCGCGTGCCGTGTACCTCACCCGGGAAGGAGTGAGCTACATCGCCGGCCTTAATCGGTACCGTGTTCTCCTCGTCCACTACGAAGAGACCTTCTCCCTGCAGGAAGACCAGCACCGTCTCCGCGTTGTTGTGCCAGTGGTTGTACTTCTTGAACCCAGGCTCCACGTTGACCACGTTGATCAGGTGCTTGCCCTGCGGGTTACCCATCTCAACGATGAACTTGGCGGTGTAGCCCGGCAGGTCAGCTGCCTCTTCGCCGTTGACGACGATCGGCGCGAACCCGGGGGTCGTGCGGAACTCCTCCAGGTTGAGGACACGCTTGCGGTCGCTGACGATCGGCTTGGTGTTCTCCAGGTCACGCTGCATCTGCAGTGGCAGCGGGCCCTCCACCACCAGGTAGCGCAGCGGGCCGCTGCCGGTGTTGCGGGTGCCGTGGATCTCGCCGGGGAAGGAGTGGGTGACGTCGCCGGCCTTGATCGGGACCGAGCGCTCCTCGTCAATCAAGAACTCGCCCTGACCCTCGAGGATGAACATCACGTTCTCGGAGTTGTCATGGTAGTGCTTGTACTTACCCATGCCAGCCTCGAGCTGGATTATGTTGATCAAGTGCTTGCTGCGCGGGTCGTCCACGATCTTCTTGATCGTGTAGCCGGGAAGGTCCTCAGCCTCGTGACCATCGACGATAACGGGGCCGAAGCCACCGGCCGCGATGAACTCCTTCAGGTTCGTGATTCTATTTCGCTGAGTTACTGCCATGTAGAATGCCTCCGTACTGGCCCCTTTGGGGCATAGAATTTGCTAAAGAATAACACCTCTGTCAACGCTTGTCTATCGGCTTGTCGCGAGAAAAAGAAATATTCGGTTTGACATTGTTTCGTGCCCTTTGTAAGCTTCCTCTATTCAGAAAAAGGTCATGGGAGGAGTTTTCTATGCTGACCAAGGACGATATCACCGGCCTCATGCTGATGGTCCTGACCCCCGCCAAAGAGGGCGCTGACCGCTGGGAGGCGCAGGACACGGTGGACCTGGAAGAGACCGAGCGCATGACCGAAGAGTACATTCGCGCGGGCGTGGGCGGCATCGCCGCCTGCGGGACCACCGGCGAATGCGCCGGCCTGATGTGGGACGAGAAGCTGAAGTTCATTGACACGCTCGTCCAGACAACTCGCGGCCGGGTGCCGGTCTTCGCCGGCGCCACCAGCCTGGGCACCCGCGAGACCATTCGCCAGATGAAGGCCCTCAAGGACGTGGGAGCGGACGGCGCCTTCATCGGCCTGCCGCTCTGGCAGACCCCCACGCTGCAGAACTCGATCCAGTGGTTCGCCGACCTCAGCGAGGCCGTGCCGGACATGCCGATCATGGTCTACGCCAACCAGAACTTCTTCAAGTCCGTTTTCCCAACCCCCTTCTGGGCCGGCGTGGCGCAGAAGGCCCCGACCGTCGTTACCTGCAAGATCTCCTACAACATCGCCAACCTGCTGGAAGACCTGCGGGTGGCCGGGCACCAGATCCGCTTCATCCCCGGCGAGAACATGATCTACACCGGCTACAAGCTGGCCGGCGACAAGATCAAGGCCGGCTGGTCCTCCAACTCCGCCGGCATGGGCCCCGAGCCGATGGTCGCCCTCTGCGACGCCATCCTGGCTAACGACGAGGCCAAGGTGGACGCCATCTTCGAAGACATCCGGGCTACAGGGCCGTCCTTCCCGCCGGCAGAGTTCAACCTCTTCGCCCTCTACAATGTGCAGGCCAACCGCTACGCGGCCAACGTATCGGGCTACCTCAAGCCCTGCCCCACGCGTCCTCCCTACCGCCTGGACGACCTGCCGCAGAACTGGCGGGAGTACTCCGAGAAGCGCGCCGGCCTCTGGAAGGCGCTGCGCACCAAGTACGCCAAGACCCCGGCCTAACTGAAAGCGACGACAAAGAAAGATGCCGGCCTCTTCCAAGCCGGCATCTTTCCTTTGTCGCTCCAGGGCCTGGCTCAGGCTTCGCCCTGGGCCAGGAGGATGCGCTCCGGCGTTATCGGCAGGTCGCGCACGCGCAGACCGGTCGCGCTCTTGACGGCGTTGCCGACCGCTGGCATTACAGCGCCCAGGCTGATCTCGCCGATGCCCTTGGCGCCGTACGGCCCCTGCTCCTTCAGAGATTCCACGAGCACAACCTTTAGCTCGGGGGCGTCACGGGTCGTCGGCATGCGGTAGTCGAGCAGGTTGGCGTTGGCGATGCGCCCATCGCGCTGGATCATCTCTTCGTAGAGGGCGTTGCCCAACCCCTGGGCTATCGCGCCTTCGATCTGACCTTCGGCGATCATCGGGTTCAGCGCGAACCCCACGTCCTGTACCATAACGATGCGTTGCGGCGTCACTTCGCCGGTGACCTCGTCGATGCTGACTTCCGCCACCAGGGCGGCCATCGCCGGGATCGTCATGGTAGTGCTGAAGGAGCCCTGGACGGAGTTGCGGTCCCACTGGATCATCGGCGGGAAGGCGTGGCCGCGCGCATCGATCGGCTTCTGCTGCATGCGAACCGCCTCGCGGCCCAGCTCCGCTATCGAGATGCTGGTCTCCGGGCTGTCCTTCAGGAAGATGCGCCCGTCGCTCATATCGAGCGCGTCCGGCACGGACTCCAGCTTGTGGGCGGCGCGCTCCAACAGCTGCTGCTTGACGTCCTTCGTCGCGTTGGCGACTGCCGCCGAGACCATCCTGCCGACACGGCTACCGGCGGTCAGGATATCGAACGGGGTGGTGTCCGTGTCCGCCATGATGACGGTTACGTCCTCCATCGGCAGGCCCAGGTCCTCCGCCACGATCTGGGCGAGCGAGGTCTTGGAGCCGGTACCGAGATCGACGGCGCCGGAGCGGACGGTAACCGTCCCGTCCTCCGTCACCTCGACATCGGCGCTGCTGGGGAAGACGCCGGTCTGGTGCATGATGTAAGACATGCCGACTCCGTAGCCGGGGCGGACCCGCTGCTTCGCTTCCTCCCAGTAGGGCTTGATGGCGTCCAGTACATCCGGGCCGGCCACCATGTCCAGCGCCTGGCCATTAGGCCAGACGTAGCCCTCGTCCACCGTCTGCGCCTTTCGATACTCCAAGGGATCAAGCCCCAGGATCTCGGCGATCTCGTCCATGTGGGACTCGTGGGCGAAGGCGGTCTGCGGCGCGCCGGTGCCCCGCATGGAGGCGGCGGGCAGCGTATTGGTGTAGACAGCGCGGCTGACCACATCCACGTTGGGGATCTTGTAGGGGCCGATGGCGTAGTTGCAGGCCTTGCCCGTGACGACGGGGGCCGTGTGGCAGTAGGCGCCGGAATCGAAGGTGGCATCGACCTTACGGGCGATGACGGTGCCGTCTTTCATGACGCCGCTCTTCATATGGATGACCGCGGAGTGGCGGGAGGTGTTGGCGATCATGTCCTCGCCCCGGCTCTCGACCAGGCGTACGGCACGGCCGGACTTGCGAGCCAGGGCGGCGCAATAGACCTCGATATCGGCTTCTTCCTTGCCGCCGAAGCCGCCGCCGACGTAAGTGGTGATTACATGCACCTTGTTCACCGGCAGGTGCAGCGAATGCGCGACATCGTCGCGGACACCGAAGGGGCGCTGAGTGGACGACCAGACGGTGACGCGGCCGGCATTGTCCATCTCCGCGATAGTGGCGTGCGGCTCCAGGTAACCCTGGTGAATGCGCTGCGTGGTGTAGGTCTTCTCGTGGATGATGTCCGCCTTGGCGAAAGCCTCTTCGACATCGCCACGCTTCATGCGCACCTCGGAGCAGACGTTGCCGTAGCGGATGGGGTTGTAAGCGATCTCGTACTTGTCGAGGTCCGGGTGGAGGATCGGCGCGTCCGCCTTCATGGCCTCTTCCGGGGTCAGGACGGCCGGCAGCTCTTCGAGCTCGAGTTCGATCAGTCCCAACGCCTCTTCCGCGATCTCCTCCGTCTCGGCGGCCACGACAGCGATTGCCTCACCGATATGTCGCACCCTGTCGACGGCGATGACGGGCTTGTCCTTCATCACCGTGCCATCGAGATGGCCGGCAGGGAAGTCAGCGGCGGTGATTATCGCCTGCACACCGGGCAACTGCTTGGCCCGGCTGACGTCCAGGCGCTTGATCAGCGCGTGCGGCACCTTGCTGCGAAAGACCTTGGCCTGCAGCATATTGGGCCGCTTGACGTCGGCGGCGTAAAGGGCAGTGCCGGAGACTTTGGCGTCTCCGTCCACCAGGGGGATCTGCTTGCCGAGCCTTGGCGTTGTTACCATCTTTGGCGTCCTTCCGGATACACTCTGCTGCTGGGGATGGTAAGGAAAGCGCCGGAACAGGTCAAGTTGCCGGCTTGTTGTCCTGACCCTGACCCTTGTGTACAATGCGCCTAACGTGCCATGAAAACCTTTCAGTACTACGCCCCGAAAAGTTTGCAAGAGGCCCTGGATACCTTTAAGCAGGCCGGTAGCGGCGGACGTATCCTGGCCGGCGGCACCGACCTGGTAGTCCAGATGAAGGAAAGCGCCACCCGCTTTCCTTATCCCGGCTACCTGGTGAGCCTGCGCCAGATCCCGGAGCTCAAGGGCATCTCCCGTACGGCGGACGGCGGCCTGCGCATCGGCGCGGGCATGACGATGTCGGCCGTCTCGGAGTCGCGTGAGGTCCGGCAGCGCTACCCGATCGTCGTCGACGGCAGCTCCATCGTAGGCTCGCTGCAGACGCAGAACCTGGCGACCATCGGCGGCAACATCTGCAACGCCGCCCCTTCCGCAGACGTTGTGCCGGCGCTGCTCTGCTGCGAAGCCAAGCTACGGCTGGTCAGCCCGGCTGGCGAGCGCACGATTCCCGTCGAGGAGTTCTTTACCGGCCCCGGCCAGACCGTCCTGCAGCCCGGTGAGGTGCTGGTGGACATACTGCTGCCACCGCTGCCGGCCAAGACCGGCGGCGTCTACAAGCGGCAGACGCCCCGCAAGCAGATGGACATCGCGGTGGCCGGCGTCGCGACGCTGGTAACGCTCGATGGCAGCGGCCAGCGTATCGAGCGGGCGCGGATCGCCCTGGCAGCCGTCGCACCGACGCCGATCCGTGCGCCGGCGGCTGAGGAATACCTGACCGGCCGCGACACCTCGGACGAGACGATCGCGGAGGCGGCTCGCCTGTCCATGGAAGCCGCCCGCCCGATCTCGGACGTGCGCGGTTCGGCGGACTTCCGCAAGCGGCTCATCCAGAACATGACGGCCAGAATGCTTAGAGAAGCTATCGAGAAGGCGAAGGGCGCCTGAGGAACCAGCATGACGAAGCAACTGATCGCTCCCATCATCAACGGACTCAAGCGCGAGATCGCCGTCGAGCCGCAGTGGACACTACTGCAGACCGTCCGCGACGAGTTGGGTCTGACTGGCAGCAAAGAGGGCTGCGGCACCGGCGACTGCGGCGCCTGCTCCGTAATCGTCAACGGCCAGCTGGTCACCTCCTGCCTTATCCTGGCCGCTGAAGCTGACGGCGCCGAGGTCACGACTGTCGAAGGCCTGGCCCACGATGGCCAGTTGGACGCCGTCCAAAAGGCCTTCGTTGATGCGGGCGGCACCCAATGTGGCTTCTGCACGCCGGGGATGGTGATGGCTGCACGAGCGTTGCTTGATCGCAACCCCAACCCAACGCTGGAAGACGTGCGCCTGGGCCTGGCCGGCAACCTCTGCCGTTGCACGGGCTACACCAAGATCTACGACGCCGTTCTTAGCGCCGCCCAAGCACGCGGCTAGACCCCCCCCGATCACGCAGGTTCTTCGGCGCCGCGCCTCTGCTATGCTTGTCCCGGAGGAGAGACATGGGGCGAGAGCAACTTGAGGCGCTGATCCGGGTGCTGCAACAGCAACTTGCCGAAGGCAGGGATAACCTGGCGATCGGCACCTGGGACATCCGCTACGATGCGCAACGCGGCGCCTTCCAGTTCGACAAGTGTGAGGACGGCGTCTACTGCGAGGAACGGCCGGCGGTCATCGCGCTGGACGGGACGGTCCTGGACGCCGGCGGCCCGCTGCTCGGTTGACGCCTTCTAGATCAGGAAGGAGAGCTGGCTCATCTCCTCGTCGTTGTTGACCAGCATGACCTTCTTGAACACGATGCGGAAGGAACCAGCCTCCGGCCGCAGCCGGTGCTCCGTCCGGCCCACCCAGATGTTCTCCAGACCCGTGTTGACCCGCAATTCCGTGATATGAAAGTTGGCGCAGGCGATAATCTCATCGCCTTGCCCCTCCTCTACCTCGATGTTGGCGATCAGCCTGCGCATTCGCGATGGCGGCTCCTGCGTCCAGGCCATGCCCGTCTTCAGCCGCTCGATGCGCAGGTTCAGCCGGTCGCGGTTGTCGTAGATGATCGATAGCTCTCGCCTGGGATCGACGTCGTCCTTGTTACAGGGCACCCAGTAGGTGGCGTCTGGGTCGTCTGCCCAGAGCGCCAGCCACTCGTCCAGCCGGTTCTCGTCGGCTAGCCGCGCCTCCTTATAGAGGAAGCGCTCGACAGCGCGTTCGTCTACCATCTGCGGGAGCTAGGCCAGGGTCATGATGCGCTTGTAATGGGTCCACTGCCCGCGCATCGTGATCTCGCTCATGTCCGGCTGCGCCAGAACGCCCTCCTCATCGACTTCCGGGCGCTGGCCGAAGCCACGGTTCATCAGTATCCACTCGTCGCCGCGAGTGCGCAGGCCGCGGTAGTTGCGCTCCCAGATCTCAATGTCGTCCGCCAGCTGGAAGCCCGCCGGGCCGTAGCCGCCCTCGTCGCGACGCAGCCGCATCGTGTTGATCTCCTCCGGCGCTCCCTTGAGCAGGCACGGAGCGTAGTAGAGGTTGGTCTCGTCGACGCTGACCGGCACGCACCAGCGGATCTCCTGCAGCATGAAGAAGAGGTTGGGGAAGATCACCGTGTGCGAAGGGCCCTCGCGCTCGATGCGGTCCGCCTTCTCCTTGCCGTGGAAGCGCTCCATGGCCTCTTTGAATTCGCGTTGACCCTCCGGCGATATCTCTTCCGACCACTCGCCGGTGTAGCTCATGCCTGTGATGCGGCGCTGGCCACGGAAATCCAGCTCAGTGTGGCCATTGCCCAGATCGCGGCTCATCACCAGGCCCTGCACGGAGCGGTTGCTCTGCTTCAGCTCTTCGCTGGACTGGGCCCGCACGTTGCGCCGGTAGATGTAGATGTTGGAGCCGTGGGTTGTCGGCACGTGGTAGGAGTCGACGGAGTTCTCCATCCACATCTTCCAGTTGGCGCGCAGCTTGATCTTGAAGACGCCGGCCGACATGTCTAGCTCGCCGGTGGGGGAGACATCGCAGAAGCGGTCGATGTTCGCCTTAGCGAAGCCGAGGTGCTCGTCGAGACCGGGGCCGACAGGGCTGAGGTTGGCGAAGAGGAAGCCGCGATAGGAGTCCACGCGTGGCAGCGGCGTCAGGCCCAGCTCCTCGTGGTCCAGGATCTCGTGGTACCCCTCCTCGAAGGGCACGCCCTTGAGGCTGCCGTCCACGTCGTAGGTCCAGCCGTGGTAGGCGCAGGTGAAGGCCTTCGCGTTGCCGCGCTTCAGCTGGCAAACGGTGTTCCCGCGATGCCGGCAGCGGTTGTAGAAGACATTGATGCGATTCTGCTGGTCGCGGACGATGATGATCGGCTGCTGGCCTACCATGCCGGTACGGAAGTCGCCGGGATTGGGGACCTCACTCTCATGGCCGATGAAGATCCACTGACTGTACCAGATGCGGTCTAACTCTTCCTGGAAGACCTCCGAGCTGTGGTAAAGGCTGGTGTGGACCTTATCTTCCTTGATCAGCCCCTCATAGTCGGTCTGAGACGGCATTGTCGCGACCATGACGCTTCTCCCTCCGGCCAAGCGGCCTCACGATGCGCTTTTGGCAGCATGATAGCACCTTGGAGGCGGCTTGCAATCCTGATTGGGGCGCTCAGTCCGTCTGCGGGTCTGAGAACAAACCCGCCCGAAACGTTAGGGCGTGGTTGAGGCGGGATGCGCGGCAAGCTCGCGGGCGCGCTGGAAGATGCCGTCCAGCATCGCCTCCGTGAGCTTGCCGGTAAAGGTGTTCTGCTGGCTGGGATGGAAGGAGCAGAGCAGCGTCCGCCCGTCCGGCAAGGCGACCTCCAGCCCGTGCGTGAAGCGCGGACGCGGCCGTACCCTCAGGATGCCCGCGAGGACTTCGTAGGCGAAGGCGCCCAGCGGCACCAGCACGCGGACCCGTGGCAGCAGCGCCAGCTCACGCACCAGGAAGGGGGCGCAGTTGTCGCGCTCTGCCGGCTCCGGGCGGTTGGCCGGCGGCGCACAGCGGACGGCGGCTGTGATGTAGGCGCCGGTCAGCTGCAGGCCGTCGTCGCGGTCGCGGCTCTCCGGCTGATTGGCGTAGCCGGCACGGTAGAGCGCTCGAAAGAGCCAGTCGCCGGAGCGGTCGCCGGTGAAGATGCGGCCCGTACGGTTGCCTCCGTGAGCTGCCGGCGCCAGGCCGACGATGAGAAGTTCGGCCTGCGGATCGCCGAAGCCCGGCAGCGGCCGGCCCCAGTACTCCCGGCCCCGGTAGGCGGCCTTCTTCTCCAGCGCGACCTGCTCCCGCCAGGCGACGAGCCGCGGGCAGCGGCGGCAAACGATGACCTCACCTCGCAACTGCTCCAGGAGGTCAGGCATGAGCTCAGTCTAGCAAGAAATTTTCGACCGGACTATTGACAAGCCGAACAAGCGTTCTATATAGTAAGGCTATGCAGAGGATCGGTTCAACTCGCAACCGGCT
>DASRHH010000192.1:0-6387 GCA_035650635.1 Dehalococcoidia bacterium
GATGCTGGCGCACAACCTGCTGCTGGCGCGCAAGAAGCGGCCAGAGCTGATCTATGCGCTGGATGGCGACCTGCGCGGCCGCGTCTACCTGGTGCGGGCGCAACTTGCGTTCTCGCTCTCGGAGATACAACGCTCGGCGGCACGCAAGCTGCTGTCGAAGTATGTTCGCGGGCTGCGCAACCTCATCAAGCGCGCCGAGAACCTGGGAAGGCGTCGCTTGCCGCGCCCGGTCCGCCGCGCCCTGCGCAAAGGCTATAACCTGGCCAATCTAGCGCGCTTTCGGATGATGCGGCTGCGCTCGCGCTAGCTACAAAAAGGCCTCTCCGGCTGTAACAAACCTCTAGCGTCGCGGTCTTTCCCTTATAGAGGCAACAGTTAATGAACGGTTGTTGGGAAAAGCTGCCCGCCAGCGCTATGCGGAGGACTAATATTCATGTTGCGAGACAAGGTGCCGCACTTCCTGGTCAAGCTGGACCACGCCCTGCCGCTATTCGTGAAGGTCGGAATCCCGGTCACCGTTGGCCTGGGCATTTATGGCGCACTGCTGGGGATCGTCCAGCACACAGTGGGCAGAGATTCCTGGCCCTGGCAGCTGGGATTGGGTCTCTCGATTATCGTCGTTACCAACTTCATTCTCTGGATCTCCCTCTACTTCCTGGTGACCCGGCGCCTCAAGATGCTGCAGGAGGCCGGCTCTAGCCTGTCTTCCGCGACAGCGGCGCCGATCATCCTCGGCTCCTGGAGCCAGAACAGCCGCGATGACCTGGTCAGGACGCTCGATCGCTTCAACAAGACCGCCGAGATGATCGTGGCCTTCCGCCATCAGCTGGTGGAGTCCGCCATCACCGACCCGCTGACCGGCGTCTACAACCGCCGCTACTTTGAGCAGGAGCTGGTCCTGGAGCTGCGCAAGGCGGAACGGGCCGCGCAGCCGCTGGGCATCCTGATGGTCGATATCGACCGGTTGAAGGCGATCAACGATGAGTTCGGCGTCCTGATCGGCGATAACGTGCTGAAGCAGGTCGCACAAGCGTTGCTGGACACCCTACGCACCACCGACATGGTCGCCCGCTATTCCGGCAACCACTTCGTGGCCGTCTTGCCCGGCAGTGACCGCTCCGCCGCCGTGGCGGCCGGCAAGCGCGTCGCCGAGGCCGTCGCCCGGACGCGCATTCAAGGGACGGATCGCGCTGTAAGTGTCGGCATTGGCACCGCCGTCTTCCCCCACGACGGCACAGAAGACCAGGCCCTCCTCAGCGCCGCCGACTTGAGCCTGAAGATGGCCAAGCGCGGCGACGGCCTGGCTGTCTAGCTCCCCTCAACGAACTTCGACCTGGCGCCAGCGCGGCCCGCGATGCCGTATACTGCTTGCACGATGGCTGACCCACAACATCCCGACTGGGAGCAGAGCGGCGTTCGCATCGTTCGTGCGGACCAGCTGGACTCCAACACGCCGCAAACGCCCGGCATGAACCGCGCCGCAGCGATCGATCGTGCCCGTGCCGGCAGCGAGAAGCTCTGGGCGGGCAATGCCGTCATCTACCCCGGCGCCAGGACCGGCCCACACCATCACGGTTCCCTGGAGAGCGTGATTTACGTCCTCAGCGGCCGCGCTCGCATGCGCTGGGGTGAGGAGCTGGAGTTCGTGGCGGACGCCGGCCCCGGCGACTTCATCTTCGTGCCGCCGTTCGTGCCGCATCAAGAGATCAACGCCAGCGAGAGCGAGGAGCTGGTCTGCGTCGTGGTGCGCAGCGACCAGGAGCCCATTGTTGTCAATCTGGAACTGAAGGCAGTCGAAGAGCCGCGGGAAGTGCGCTGGCTCGACGGGCTCCACGCTAGCTCATAAACCAGGAGGGTAATCATGGCGAATGCAGTCAAGTCAGGCTATGTCCGGCACGGGGACAACATGCTCAACTACCTGGAGTGGGGCGACGAATCGCTGCCGCCACTGCTTCTCATCCACGGCCTGACCGGCTTCGCCTACTCCTGGCGAGCCGTCGCCGAGCGCCTGAGCGACCACTATCGCTGCATCGCGATGAACCTGCGCGGCCACGGCGATAGCGGCCCCTCGCCGGAGCGCGAGTACAGCTTTCCGCTGCACGTAACCGACGTCCAGAAGCTGCTCGGCGAGCTGGGCATCGGCGAGCTGCCGATCGTTGGGCACTCGCTCGGCGGGCGCGTGGCCATCGCTTACGCGGCGGCTCACCCGGAGCGCACGAAAGCGATCGTCGTCGTCGATATTGCGCCCGGCATGACCGATGAGGGCGCCTGGGGTATCAAGCGCGGCATGGACAACACTCCAGCCGAGTTCGACAGCTGGGAGGACGCCCTCGCCTTCGCCAGCCGCATGCGGCCGCGTGAGCTGGTAGAGGAGCGCGCGGCATACATCTTCCGCTACCTGCCCTCGGGCAAGATCGCCTGGAAGTACGACCCGCTGGTGCGGGAGGAGTGGCAAGGGCAGGACCTGCCGCCGCGCGCCAGGACGCATCTCTGGCAGGAGCTTGCCGCCATCCGATGTCCAATGCTGCTGATCAAGGGCCAGGACACCAACCAGCTGACGCCGGAGCTCTGCGAGCAGATGGTGCAGAACGGTCCGCAAAGCCGCTGGCTGGAGATCCCGGGCACCACGCACTTCGTCCAGGACGACAACCTTGAGGGCTTTCTGACCGAGGTGGAGCCGTTCCTGGCGCAGGTGGCGGGTGCGACGGCGCGACCCAATGTCGCCCGCTGAGCTGGCCGAGCGGCTGCTGGCAGCGCAAGCCAACGGCACGGCGATCGACCGCATCGACCCCGACGCCCGGCTGAGCGAGGACGAGGCCTACCAGGTACAGTTCGCGCTCGTCGAGGCGAAGCTGCGCCAGGGCGATAGCGTAATCGGACTGAAGACCGGCCTGACCAGCGTCGCCAAGCAACAGGCGATGGGCGTGGCGCAGCCCGTACTGGGCCACCTCCTGGCCTCCTCGCTGGTGCAGGAGGGGGAGCCGGTGAGCGTAGCCGGCCTCATCCACCCGCGCGCCGAACCGGAGCTGGCGTTCGTCCTGGGCCGCGATATCGAGGCGCCAGTGAACGCAGTCGGCGCCAGGGAGGCCGTCGAGTCAGTGCTGCCTGGCATCGAGATCATCGATAGCCGCTTCCGCGACTTCCGCTTCGGACTGACCGACGTCATCGCCGACAACACGTCGGCGGCGCGGGTGGCCTTCGGCAACATCCGCCTGCGACCGGACGAGATCGACGCGCGGCTGGTCGGGATGGTGTTCTCGAAGAACGGCGCGGTGGAGTCGACCGCCGCCGGCGCCGCGCTGATGGGCGACCCCTACGAGGCGCTGGCCTGGCTGGCCGGTCGCGCCTGCCAGCTGGGACGGCCGCTGCGGGCCGGGCAGTTCGTGCTGGCCGGCGCACTGGCGGACGCCGTGCCGGTGGCCGCCGGCGATAGCGTCACCCTGGCCTTCGACCGCCTGGGGACGCTCTCGCTGCGCTTTGAGTGAGCGGCTAGAACGAGCGGAACAGGTTCAGGTACTGGGCGTTCGCCAGCAGCTGAACCGTATCGCCAAGCTTGCGGTATAGCGTAACTCTGACGCTCTGCCACATGCTAGATGCTCGGGGCGCTGGCCTCGCCCGCAGGCGCGATGTCGACTATGGGCTTGAAGCTGACGCTGAACTCGCTCTTCTCCGCCCGGTAAAGGTCGATGCTGTGCTGTGAAACGCCCTGGGACACCAGCATCTCCAGGAAGATGCGGGTCTCCTCGTTGCTGGCGCAACTCAACGTCTTGGTCTGGCCGTCCTCATCACGGTGGATGATGAAGTATGCTGCCGCCTTTCGCGGCAGGGCCGCATCCGCGACGGTTCCAGTGTTTGCCGGAGCCATCACCAGATTCTCGGCGACGGCCTGTTCGTTACTCGCGATCACCATTGCGACCTCCTCTATCCCGGTCCGTTGCTGAGAGAATAGTGCTCAAGAGTGAACATCGCGGTGAATTTCCCGGCAGTCATGGTTACATTCGGGTTAACATACGGCATCGCGAAATAAGGCCGGGCCAGCTTGTCAGTTGGCCCGGCCTTATCCCTGCCCCCCGGCGGCTAACGCTTAACGGGAGCCGTGGTCCTGGCGAGCGGGATGTCCGACCAGGACTCGCCTTTCATCATACTGGCCCAGAAGTCGTAGAAGCCGCGCTGATTGGTCTCGCTGGGCATGCGGCCCAGGATGCCAGGCACCTCTTCGTCCAGATACTCCTGGCCCAAGCCCATCGCCACGTTGTGGTCAATGCGCCGGTTCACGAGGCCGCGCGCGGTCTCCGTGCAGGTCTGCCAGTTCTCCATGTCGTCCTGCTCAAAGAAGCCTCCGGGGCTGAAGGTGGCGCCGGAGAGGCGGCGAACCTCATCTTTGACCTCCTGGGGCGCCGCCTTGTCCATGACACACCACACCCAGACCTCAATCTTGTCGGGTCCACGGGGGTGCCAGACGCGCAGTGTGCGCACGTTGTAGGGCCAGAGCAGTGAGAGGTTGGGGAACACGGTCCCATGTATGGGCCAGAGCTTGTCCGCTCTCTCTCCCAAGTGCGATTTCATCAGGGGCAGTGTCTCCTCCATATACTGCTGCAGCAGCGGCGATACTGAGGCCTGGCCCTCCGTAGGTGCAGGCGCTGAGCCGAAGCCATGGCCGTTGCCGCAGTAGACGCTGCGCCGGGCAGTGGCGGCTACGGGCTTTCCGGTGAAGCCGAACAGGTAGACGGTGGCGTGGCTGGTCGGCACGTGGTAGGAGTCGCCCTGGAAGTTATCGGCTGCGAACTTCCAGTTGGTGGGGATCAGCCACTTGTGCATGCCGGGCAGGACCTCGGTGCCGCCGGGCAGGCGGTCCAGCATGAAGTCCAGGTAGTAGGCCATGTCCCCGAGGTAATCGAGCAGCGACGGCGCTTGCGGGTCGAAGTTGCCGAAGATGAGGCCTTTGTAGCTCTCGACCTTCGAGACCGGCACTAAGCCCCATTCTTCGAAGTCTAATTGCTCGAAGTAGGCGTCACGGAAGTTAGGCACGCCGATGAGCTTGCCGTCATTGCCGAACGTCCAGCCGTGGTAGGCACAGGTGAAGGACGCCGCATTCCCTCGATCGGCGCGGCAGACCACCATTCCACGATGACGGCAGCTGTTGATGAAGGCGTTTATTTTACCGGCGCTATCGCGAATGACGATGACCGGGTCTTCTCCCATATAGGTGGTAAAGAAATCGCCGGGATCGGGCAACATGCTTTCATGAGCGAGGAAGAGCCAGCTGCGGGCAAAGATGCGTTCAAGCTCTAGCTCGTAGATTTCCTGCTCAATGAAGATGCGGCGGCTGACGGTGCCGTGCTTACGGTCTACAAGGCTGTCTATGTCAAACATTGTCTTCCTCCTGTTTCCACTGACTAGACCAGGAATGTCAAGTTGTCGATTGGATCGTCGTTGTTGAGCAGTTCCACCTTCTTGAAGGCGATCTTCCAGCCCTCGCCTTCGCGGCGCAGGTGATGCTCCACCCGGCCGGCGTAGGTCTTCTGGACGCCCTTCCGAACCTCAAAGATGCCGAAATTCGAAGAGATGGTAACGGCATCGCCTTCAGTTGCCACGAGCTCCATATTGCTCAGCATGTGGCGAACCCTCGACGCCGGCTCCTGCGAGTAGGCTAAACCGCTCTGCAGGCGCCACACCCGGTCCCTCATACGTGACTTGTCGTCGTAGATGAGCGAGACCTCGGTATTGGGGTCGATGTCGTAGCGGTTGCAGGGCGCCCAGTAGATCGCGTCCTCCGCGAACAATTCGAGCCACTCGTCGAACTTCCCATCGTCGATCAGCCGGGCTTCCTTGTAGAGGAAGTTCTCGATTTCCTGCCTGTCGATCTTCGCAGCAATTGCCATTGTTGTTCTCCTTCCGAGTTGAGCTAGAAGAAGTTGCTGAGGTTCTTGGCCAGCAGCACGTTCTGGTCCAGGATGATCTTGCGGTAGCAGATCTTCCAGGAGTTGCCGGCCTTGCGCAGCACATCCTGTCGCGCGCCCACGTAGAAGTCCTGCTCCGTGCCCAGGCGGTTGCGGTAGAGGATGTAGTTGCTGAAGACCTTCAGCTCGTCCGGCTTGTCGCCGTCCTCAACCTGGACGTTGGTGACGATGTGGCGCGTGCGTGACGGCGGGTCCTCCGCCCAGGCCATGCCCGTGTCCAGGCGAGCCACCCGCATGCCCAGCGTCTGCTGGTTCTCGTCGAAGAAGGCCACTTCGTTCTCGCGGCCCATCTCTTCCTGCTCCTGCAGGGCGCCGCGGTTCAACACGGCGATAGCCTTGGAGTCCTTGCGATAGTAGTTGGTTCGCGTGGGCATCCAGTAGTGGACGTCCTCCGTGAACAGCTCCAGCCACTCGTGGAACTGCTGGT
>DASRHH010000193.1:0-5236 GCA_035650635.1 Dehalococcoidia bacterium
CCTGCCAGCGTTCGTCGGAGCCCGGCCTTACCACCAGGCGTTCGAGCGCGGCGTCAAGATCATCGGCGCCTCAGCACACTACGTGACGATGGAGCTGGACCAGGGGCCGATCATCGAACAGGATGTCGCGCGGGTCTCGCACCGCGATTCCGTGAGCGACCTCATCCGCAAGGGCCGCGACCTGGAGAAGATCGTGCTGGCGCGAGCGGTCAGCGCCCACCTACGTAACCGGGTGCTGGTCTACGGCAACAAGACCGTCGTCTTCGACTAGAGGTTCGAGAGCGCGTCGGCGAAGAGCCCGGCCGTCGCGCTATCGATATTGCAGAAGCGCACCTCCAGCAACGGCGAGCGCGGATTGCCGTCTAGGTGCGTCTGCACAGCGCCGAGGATGACCGGCACGCCCAGTTCCTTGGGGTAGCCGTAGATGCCCATCGATATCGCGGGCAGGGAGAGCGAGCGCGCTCCCGCCTGTTCCGCGACCGTCAGGGCACTGCGCACCGCAGCCCCCAACAACGCCTCCTCGTCGCCGGTGCCCCAGACCGGCCCGACGGCGTGAATGACGTGCCGCGCCTTCAGCCGGCCGCCGCTGGTGATCGCGGCGCCACCGGTCGCGACAGGGCCGCGCAGGCGCACCCACTCGGCGCTCTCGTCCTGGATTTCGCGGCCGCCCCGGCGGACGATTGCCGCGGCGACTCCGCCACCGTGCGCCAGCTGCTCGTTGGCGGCGTTGACGATGGCGTCGACGTCCTCCTCCGTGATGTCGCCCCGCACCGCGACGAGCCGTCGCCCGTCAGGCCGGGTGTGGGTGTGGAGAATCGAATTAGCAGCCATTGACGTTAGTGAAGTCAGCAATCGACATGAAACGCCTTCCGGTTCTGGTCGGTATTACGCTCCTTACTGCGACCTGTGTTATCGCAGGGGCTTCCGCTTCGTTCGCGCAGGGGAAGCCACAGACCACCACCATTGATTTCGAGACCCGCAGTGTCGTTTGGGCGCCCATAACTCTGGGCCAGACGGATTTCCTGGTCGCAGGCGAGGCCAAATTCGCCAGCCCCTGCGGAACGTCGAGGCCATCTTTTGAAACGGTTAAGTTCAATGACGTAGTTCCCGCGACAGCGACGCGCTATCAGCTTCCACCACCATCGGATAGCAGCTTGACGATGCTGACATCGCTCAATGTATCAATCACCGCTCGCAGTGACTCGGGCGGTTCTATACGGCTCGATGGGATCGGCTTCCAGGGCGATTGCATAGACTCGCTACCGAGCACCGGCGGCCGACCGCCCGGTGGAACAGGCGGCAAGTGGCCTCTGCCTCATGCGGTTCTTTACGGCAGCGCTATGACGCTGGCGGGACTTGGCTGCTTCTGTCTGGCCTTGACCAGAAAACACACCTAAACCAACCCCGCTACCAGGTCCCCCACCTCTGACGTCGAGAGGCCCATCCGGCCCGCCGAAAGCGACTTGATCTTGCCGCTGGCCAGCGCCTGGTAGAGTGCGCTTTCGACCCGCGCGCTGGCTTCGGCCTCGCCCAGGTGGTCTAGCATCATCTGCGCAGCGCTGATCGCCGCCAGCGGGCAGATGACGTTCTGGCCGGTGTACTTGGGGGCGCTGCCGCCGATCGGCTCGAACATCGACACGCCCTGCGGGTTGATGTTGCCGCCCGCCGCGATGCCCATGCCGCCCTGGATCATGGCGCCGAGGTCCGTGATGATGTCGCCGAACATGTTCTCCGTGACGATGACGTCGAACCACTCCGGGTTCTTGACGAACCACATCACCGTCGCGTCGATATGTGAATACTCGCGGTGGATGTCCGGGTAATCGGCGTCGCCCACCTCGTTGAAGGCGCGCCACCAGGTGTCGGAGACGTAGGTCATGACGTTGGTCTTGGCCACCAGGCGCAGCTCGTTCTTCTTGGCGCGCTTGCGGGCCAGGTCGAAGGCGTAGCGAATGGCGCGCTCGGCGCCGAAACGCGTCGTCACGTGCACCTGCGTCGAGACCTCCTGCGGCGTGCCCTTGTACTGGAAGCCGCCGCTGCCGCCGTAAAGGCCCTCCGTGTTCTCGCGGATGACCACGAAGTCGATGTCCTCCGGGCCTTTGTCCTTGAGCGGGCAATCGACGTTGGGGTAGAGCTTGACGGGCCGCAGGTTGATGTACTGATCGAGCTCGAAGCGCAGTCGCAGCAGCAGGTTGCGCTCCAGGATGCCCGGCGTCACCTCAGGATGGCCGATAGCGCCCAGGTAGATGGCGTCGACCTGTCGCAGCTCCGCCAGCGCGGCATCCGGCAGGGTCTCGCCAGTGCGCAGGTAGCGCTCGCCGCCGAGGTCGTAGTTGACGGTGTCGTAGCGCAGGCCGGTCGCGGCGGCAGCGGCTTCCAGCACCTTCAGCCCCTCGCGGACGACCTCCGGGCCGGTGCCGTCGCCGGGCATAATCGCTATCTTGTGGGTCTTATTCGTGGCCATGCTGTCTCCTGAAAACCGTGAATTGGGGCAAACCGCAGAGAGTGTAACACGAAGGACTGTGCCGGAAAACGAAGCGCTAGGCTGCCTTGCGCGGGTGCCGCGTGGCCGTCTTGCCGCGATTGGCGACCTCGCCGAAGACGGCGCGGAAGCTGATCAGGCCGCCGGCCGCGAACACCAGCACCAGCGGCCACATGCGAGGCCGCTTCAGGTTATCGAACCCCAGGTTGTAGACGGTCGCCAGCGAGGCGATGAGCCCGGGGATGAACCAGAGCAGGGCAAAAGTGGTGGCGAGAGCTCGCAGCGGCCCTCCCTTGAAGCCGATGCCCCTATCGACGAAGACGATCCAGAGCAGGCTGACCAGCCCAAGCAAGCCGAGCACGCGCTCCAGCGCGGTGGCGGTGTTGGCCTTCCAGAGGATCAGGAAGGCGTTGAGGAGGGCAACGAGCGTGTTGCGCCCGCGCGCCTCCTCCTCAACGTCTTCCTCTGTGAAGTCGAATATCTCATCCTCGACCTTTGTGCCGAGGCGCCTGATCCGGCTCCAGAGATCGTCAGGCATAGAGGCTTAGGGGTTGCTCCAGACCCGCTCTTCTTTCGGGACGCTGGTCACCAGCCGGTCCAGCGCGTTGAGCAGCGCCTTCGCCGAGGCGACCACGATGTCGGTGTCGGCGCCGCGCCCCACGAACGTCCGGCCATCGGACTCGATGCGGACGGTGACCTCGCCCTGGGCGTCGATGCCCTCGGTGACGCTGTTGACCACGTACTCCACCAGGCGGTTGGGCACGCCGACCAGGTTGTTGATCGCCTTGAAGGTGGCGTCGACGGGGCCGGTGCCGGTGACGCTGGTCTCCAACTGCTTCTCCTCCGGCCCGATCAGCCGGACGGTGGCCGTGGGCACCAGCTGGTTGCCGCAGGATACCTGCAGCAGGTCCAGGCGATATACCTCCTCCAGCGTGCGCCGCTCCTCGGAGACCAGGGCCTCCAGGTCGCGGTCGTCGATCTCGCCCTTCTTGTCGGCCAGCTCCTTGAACGCGACGAAGACGCGGTCCAGCTCCTCCTGAGTATCGATGTTGTAGCCCAGCTCATCGAGCCGCGCCTTCAGGCCGTGCCGCCCCGAGTTCTTGTTGAGCACCAGCGTGCCGCCGCGCGGCAGGCCGATGTCGCGGGCGTCGATGATCTCGAAGGTCTCCAGCAGCTTGATGACCCCGTGCTGGTGGATGCCAGACTGGTGGCGGAAGGCGTTGACGCCGATGATCGCCTTGTTGGGCTGCGGGATCATGCCGGTGAGCTGCGCCACCAGGCGGCTGGTGCGGTAGATCTGGGTCGTGTCGACGTTGGTGCTGAGCCCGAAGAAGTCCTTGCGCGTCTTGATTGCCATCACGACCTCTTCCAGCGCGGCGTTGCCGGCACGCTCGCCGATGCCGTTCATGCACGTCTCCACCTGTCGCGTGCCGTTGCGCACCGCCGCCAAACTGTTGGCCACCGAGAGCCCCAGGTCGTTGTGGCAGTGCACCGAGATGACGGCCTTGTCGATGTTAGGGACGTTCTCGCGGATCTTGCGGATGAAGTCACCGAACTCCTCGGGGATCGCGTAGCCCACGGTGTCCGGTATGTTGACGGTCGTGGCGCCGGCCTCGATGACGTCGGTCAGCATGCGATAGACGTAGGACGGCTCGGAGCGGGTGGCGTCCATAGGCGAAAACTCGATATCGCTACAATACTTCTTGGCCCTCGCCACCATCTCGCGCGCCATCTCCAGCACGCGCTCCCGGTCCTTCTCCAGCTGGTGCAGGATGTGGATGTCGGAGCTGGAGACGAAGACGTGAATGCGCGGATGGGCAGCTTCTTTTACCGCCTCCCAGCAGGCGTCGACATCGTTGGGGACGGCACGCGCCAGGCCGGCGATTGCCGTCCCGCGTACCTCCTTAGCGATGAGCTTCACTGCCTCGAAATCGCCGGGGGACGAAGCCGGGAACCCCGCCTCGATGAAGTCGACCCGCAGGCGCTCCAGCTGCCGCGCGATCTCTAGCTTATCTTCCGCGTTCAGCGAGACGCCGGGCGACTGCTCGCCGTCCCGCAGCGTCGTATCGAAAATGAGTACTTTTTCTTCTGTTGCCATCGCTCAACCTCCTATGGTCAATGAAATGCCATACCGTTCCGGGTCAGGCCCTCTCCCGGCTCAACGCCAGGGAGGGCCACGGAAGGTTGAGATCGCGTCTTTCGCTGAACATCGCTTTTCGGCTTTCGACCTAGCCCCTCTTGGGCAGCCAGGTCATCATCGACCGCAGCTCCTTGCCGACCACTTCGACCGGGTGCTCCGCTTCCATGCGCCGCACGGCGTTGAAGTTAGGCCGCCCGGCCTGGTTCTCCAGGATCCACTCCTTGGCGAAGATGCCGGTCTGTATCTCTTTTAGGATCTGCTTCAGCGTGGCGCGCACATGGTCATCGATAACGCGCGGGCCGCGGCTGTAGTCGCCATATTCCGCCGTGTCGCTGATGGAGTAGCGCATGTAGGCCAGGCCGCCCTGATACATCAGGTCCACGATCAGCTTCAGCTCGTGCAGGCACTCGAAATAGGCGGATTCCGGTTGGTAGCCGGCCTCGACCAGGATGTTGTAGCCGGCCTTGACCAGCGCGGAGAGCCCGCCGCAGAGTACCGCCTGCTCGCCGAAGAGGTCGGTCTCGGTTTCTTCAGCAAAGGTCGTTTCGAGAACCCCGGCGCGCGTCACGCCGATGCCCCGCGCGTACGACAGGGTGAGCGGCCGCGCCGACCCT
>DASRHH010000194.1:0-3435 GCA_035650635.1 Dehalococcoidia bacterium
CGGACGAGCGGCTGGACCGGCTCGCAGCGCTCTTCAACCCGAAGAAGACGACTCATGCCGAGGTGCGACTGCACGATCTGCCCGGGCTCATCGGCGCCAAAGGCGAGCTGAGCGGCGCCAGCGCCTCCACCATCGCCCAGACCGACGCCATCATCCACGTCGTCCGCGCTTTCGACCGGCCGGACGTGCCGCACCCCCAGGGCAGCATCGACCCCCATCGCGACATCGAGGCGATGGACCTGGAGCTTACCTACTACGACCTGGCGGTGCTGGAGCGGCGACTCGATAAGCTAAATACCATCGTCCGCTCCGCCCGGCCCGCCGAGCGCGATGCCGGCCAAAAGGAGCAGGCTTTGCTCCTGCGGGCCAAGAAGGTGCTGGAGGCCGGCCAGGCGCTGCGCGGCCGCATCACGGCGCCGGAGGACCTCAAGGGCCTAGCCAACTTCGGATTGGTGACGTTGAAGCCGCTGCTCCTCCTGGTCAGCCTCGACGAGAGCGACGCCGCTCGTATCAAGGAGATCGAGGCGGAGTACGGCCAACGCTACGCCGGGCTGCAAACGGCCGTCTCGGCCATCTGCGGGCGGCTGGAGGCCGAGCTGACCGAGCTGCCGCCGGAGGACGCGGATTCCTTCCGGCAGGAGCTGGGCCTGGCCGAGCCTGCCGCGCCCCGCATCCTGGCGCTGGCGCCGCAGCTGCTGGGCCTCATCACCTTCTTCACCGTCGGCGAGGACGAATGCCGGGCCTGGCAGGTGCGCCAGGGAGCCACCGCCCAGGAGGCCGCCGGCAAGATACACTCCGATTTGCAGCGTGGCTTCATCCGCGCAGAGACTATCGAATGGGATAAGCTGTTGGAGTTGGGTTCGCTGCCGGAGGCGCGCAAACACGGTCTGTTACGCAGCGAGGGCAAGAGCTACGAGGTGAAGGATGGGGACATCATGCACGTCCTCTTCCAGGTCTGAGGAGGCGAAAATGGCTGATCAGGAGGACCTCGCCAAGTCCGTCAGCAGCCACTACGGCTCCGACGATCCCGGCTCCTCGATCCTCAAGAGTCTGGCGGAGGCCGGCAAAGACCTGGAAGCGCTCACCGTTGACGACCTGTCGGCGGTGGACCAGTTTCACAGTCGCGGCAAGCAAGGGACGCTGGAGCTGGCGGCGCTGGCGCAGCTGAGCGGCGGTGAGCAGGTGCTGGACGTTGGCGGCGGCATCGGCGGCCCGGCGCGCCTGCTGGCCCACGAGTTCGGTTGCCAGGTCACCGTGCTCGACCTGACGCCGACCTTCGTTGAGGCCGGCCGGATGCTGACCGAACGGGTGGGCCTGGCGGACAGCGTAACTTTTCGCCAGGGCAGCGCGCTGGCCATGCCCTTTCCGGACGCCAGCTTCGACGTGGCCTGGACGCAGCACAGCTCGATGAACATCGAGGTCAAGGAGCGGCTCTACAGCGAGGTGCGGCGGGTGCTGCGCCCCGGCGGACGCCTGGCAATACACGAGATCATGGCGGGCGCCAATTCGCCGATCCATTTCCCCGTGCCCTGGGCGCCCGATCCCTCGATCAGCTTTCTCCGTCCGGTCGAGGCCGTGCGGCAACTGCTGTCTTCGCTCGGCTTCACTGAGCTAGCGTGGCGAGACTCCTCCGCCGAAACGCTGGCCTGGATGCGGGAACGCCGCGGCAGCGGCCAGGGCGGCCCTCCGCCGGCGGCGGCTGAATCGCTGGAACGCAACCTGGCGGAAGACCGCGTCGCCGTGGTCCAGGCCGTGCTGCGGCGCCCCTAACGCGCCGGCGGCAGGTTGAGCCGCGTGCCTAACGTCTCGGGTGCGAACAGCTCCTCCGGGTCCAGCTTGCGCTGCGAAAGGCCCTGCTCCACCAGGTACTGCGTCATTGCCTCCATGATCGGGCGGTTGGCTTCGAAGCCGTACTGAAAGGGGTCGGGGCCCATGACCTGGTTCGCTTCTTCGAGGTCGGCGACCAGCCAGGGCAGCGACACCGAGAGCACGCCGACGTTCTGCAGGCGCTTTCTCGCGACGGCCTTGGCCTCTTCGAAGGCGAAGAGCAGGGCGTTGGCGACCCAGCGATGCCGCTCGTAGAAGTCGCGGCGCATCACCACCATGTGCATGATCGGGTAGAATCCAGTGCGCTTGAAATAGTCCTGCTCGGCCTCGCGGAAGTTGGGGAAGAGCCGCTTGACCCGCGGGTCTCCGGCCAACAGCGACTGCGGCCGCTGCGGCGACATGATAGCGTCGAGCTCGCCGGCCAGCAGCAGCTGTTCCAGCGTCTTGCCCGCCGGTGCCGTCGTTATCTCAATGTCCGGCGAGAGCTGGGCGTCCGGCCGGCCGTCGGCCTGCAGGGCCGGCTGCACCCAGTGGATCGCCGAGGCCGGGACGTCGTAGTCGTGATGCAGGAAGGCGCGCATCCAGAGCGAGGCGGTCTCCTGGTAGTTGCCAACGCCGACGCGCTTGCCGGCCAGGTCCTGCGGACTCTCGATGCCGGCATCGCTGCGCAGGAAGATGTAGCCGTGACGGAAATTGCGCGAGGGGAATATCGGCAGCCCCACGAAGCGGTCGTCGCCAGCAGCGCGCATCGTCAGGTAAGAGCAGGCGGAGATCTCCGAGGCCTCGAACTCCGCCGACTCCAGCGTCCGGCGCCAAAGCTCGGGCGGGTAGAGGGTGAAGTAGGTCAGGTCAACACCCTCCGGCTGCACCTGACCCGTGATCAGCGGCAGGGTGCGGTCCCAATAGTCGATTCCGGAATACGTCATCTGCACTCGCGACATCTCTGACCTCCAGTCTGCGCTCCCGCGCTCTCCCCGTTCGGCGCAGCTATTATAGCGGCGCCGCTCGCTGTATGAAGCCCGCGCTGGGCTCAGAATGGTGCTTGACTGGTCTGGTGTTACCCTGAGCGGCAGCGAAGGGTCTCCTCCCGACGCCACCGAGATTCTTCACACCACGGCGCCGTCACACTGCCTCCCCGGGACGCATCGCGATGCGCCCCTACACGGGCCGCCCGGAAGAGGGCGCTAGCGCGGGCGCCAGACCCAGTCCGGCACCGTCGCCTCCGGGCCGTCGTAGTGCGGTATGTAGGGCTTGATGTCGAGCACGGGCGTGCCGTCGACGTTGTCCAGGCCGCGCACCTTGAGGACGTTGGCCCGCACCTCCAGCAGCTTCACCACCGTGCAGGCGATCGGGTTGGGCCGGATCTGGCTGCGCGTTGCCAGGATGCCCATGAGCGGATAGGATTCATCGTCGCGCGGGTGCAGCTGCAACTTCGAGCCGCGGACCTCGTCCGGAATGCGGTGTAGCCAGGAGAGCACCAGGATGTGCGAGAAGCCGTCCAGCCCCAGCAGGCCGGACACGAGGTCGGGCCGCAAGACGATGCGCGACGTCAGATGCGACCAGTCGCGCCGGTCCGTCGAGTGCACGTTGTTGCGCACCACGCCAATC
>DASRHH010000195.1:0-2615 GCA_035650635.1 Dehalococcoidia bacterium
GCTGGCCCGCAAGTGGGGCAAAGTCAAGCGGGACGGCGCCTACGAGGTCATTGTCGCCGACGGCGCCTTCCACGGCCGTACCCTCGGTGCCCTGGCCGCGACGGCGATGGAGAAGTATCGCCTGCCGTTCACGCCGCTGCCGGAAGGCTTCGTCCGCGTGCCGTTCAACGATCTCGACGCCATCAAGCAGGCGACTGGCCCGCAGACTGCTGCCGTCCTGGTCGAGCCGATCCAGGGCGAGGGCGGCGTCATCGTTCCCGACGATGATTATCTGCCGGGACTGCGGGCCTGGTGCGACCAGGCCGGCATCCTCCTCATCTTCGATGAGGTGCAGACCGGCATGGGCCGCTGTGGCGCGCTCTTTGCGCACCAGCTTTACGGCGTCAAGCCGGACGTCATGACGCTGGCCAAGGGCCTGGGCGGCGGTTTCCCGGTCGGCGCGTTCGTGGCGCAGGAGTCGGCGTCAGTCTTCGAGCCCAGCGAGCACGCCAGCACCTTCGGCGGCAACCCGCTGGCCTGCCATGTCGGCCACACGGTGCTGAAGTACATGCTGGACAACGACATCCCCGGCCAGGTGGCGCGCAAGGGCGACTTCCTGCGCCAGCGCCTTTACGCTATGGCTGACCGCCGTCCCTTCATCGAGGAGGTGCGCGGCCGCGGCCTGCTCTGGGCGCTGCAGCTGAAGCGCGAGGCCGCCGAAGAGGGCGTCCACCTGGCGCTAAAGGAGGGTCTGCTGATCAACAACGTTCGTCCCAACGCGCTGCGCCTGATGCCACCGCTCACTGTCAGCGAGGCTGAGCTGGAGCAGTGCCTCGCGATCCTGGAGCCCGTCATCGAGCGGCTGGAAAAGGACGGCGCCTGATGCCTGAGAAGATCGTCCTCGCCTACTCTGGCGGCCTCGACACCTCTGTCGCGGTGCGCTGGCTCAAGGAGGACCGCGGCTATGACGTCGTCGCGCTCACAGTCGATGTCGGTCTGGACCGCGACCGCGAGACGCTCGAGTCGCGCGCCCGGGCTGCGGGCGCTGTCGCTTACCTGCTGGAGGACGCCAAGGACACCTTCATCCGCCACTTCGCCTTCCCCACGCTGGCCGCCGGCGCCCTCTACCAGGGCCACTACCCGCTGGCCACGGCGCTCTCACGGCCGCTGATCGCCAAGCTGCTGGTCGATGTCGCCCGGCGCGAGGGCGCGACGGCGGTCGCCCACGGCTGCACCGGCAAGGGCAACGACCAGGTGCGCTTCGACGTCGCCGTGCAGGCGCTGGCGCCCGACCTCAAGATCGTGGCGCCGCTGCGGGAGTGGGAGATGGACCGCGAGTCGGAGATCGCCTATGCGCAGCAGCACAACATCCCCGTGCCGGTGACCCGCGCCAGCCCCTACTCCATCGACTACAACCTCTGGGGCCGCAGCATAGAGACCGGCGTTCTGGAGGACCCCTGGCAGGAGCCTCCCGCCGATGTCTTCGAGCTGACGAAGTCGCCCGGAGAGGCGCCCGATGAGCCGAGTTATGTCGAGATCGCGTTCGAGCGCGGCATGCCGGTCGCGCTGGACGGCCGCCCGCTCGACCCGGTAGCGCTCGTCAGCGAGCTTAGCGCTATTGCCGGCGAGCACGGCGTCGGAAGGGTCGACATGGTGGAGGACCGGCTGGTCGGCATCAAGTCGCGCGAGATCTACGAGGCGCCGGCCGCAATCACGCTGCTGGCCGCCCACGAGGCGTTGGAGCAGATGACGCTAGCGAAGGACCAGCGCCGCATCAAGGCGCGCATTGCCATCGACTACGCTGAGCTGGTCTACAACGGCCTCTGGTTCACGCCCTACCACCAGGACCTGGCGGCCTACGTGCAGTCCACCCAGCGGCATGTCATCGGCACCGTGCGGATGAAGCTGCACAAGGGCAGCGCCATCGCCGTCGGGAGGCGCTCCGACCGCTCGCTATACGACTTCTCGCTGGCGACTTACGACAAGGGCGACCAGTTCGACCGCACGGCCGCCGTCGGTTTCATCCAGATCTGGGGCCTGCCGGTGCGCGTGCAGGCCCGCGCCCAGACGCTGGAGAGCGAGGAATAGCCGCGGTGCCGGAGCCCGGGCCGGGATCTGTCAGCCCAACCGCCAGGGGCCTGGATAGCCGCGCCCTCGATTACTCCGCTTCGATATCCTACGACCGGCGGCTCTACAAGCAGGACATCGCCGGGTCGATCGCGCATGCCCGCATGCTCGGCAAGCAGGGCATCATCGCCCCGGATGACTCCGATACGATCGTCTTGGCGCTCAAGCGCATCGAGCAGGAGATCGAGGAGGCGCGCTTCCCGTTCCGCAAGGAGCTGGAGGACATCCACCTCAACATCGAGTCGCGTCTTTACCAGCGCATCGGCGATATCGCCGGGCGGCTGCACACCGCTCGCTCCCGCAACGACCAGGTGGCGACCGACCTGCGCATGTTCGTCAAGGACGCCTGCCGCGATGCCGACACTCGCCTGCGCAAGGTGCAGTCAGTGCTGGTGGACCTGGCCGAAGCGAACATCGGAACGATCATGCCCGGCTACACCCACTTGCAGCGCGCCCAGCCGGTGCTGCTGGCCCACCACCTCCTCGCCCACGGCTGGTCGCTGGCCCGC
>DASRHH010000196.1:0-2738 GCA_035650635.1 Dehalococcoidia bacterium
AACCCGGACATACTGCTGGTCGATGAGGTGCTTTCTGTCGGCGATGAGATGTTCCAGGACAAGTGCCTGGCCAAGATGCGAGAGTTCCAGGCGCGCGGCATCACCATAGTGCTAGTGACCCACAACCTGGAGCTGGTGGAAGGCTTCTGCCAGCGGGCCGCGTTGCTACACGCGGGCAGCCTGGTCTGCGAGGGCGACCCCCACGAGGTGGTGCAGCGCTACCACGAACTGACGATGGCGCACGCCTGAGCGCCAGCACGTCACCTCGATGAGCGCCTCAGGGGATCAGCAACCGCTGGTCTCCATCATCATCCTCAACTGGAATGGCTCCGCCGATACAGCCGAATGCCTGCGTAGTCTGCGGGCGATCGATTATCCTCGTTATGAGATCGTGCTGGTGGACAACGCTTCCCAGGGGGACGACGTGGCGCAATTGCGCGCCGAGTTCGGCGACTCCGTCCGCATCATCGAGAACGACCGCAATTCCGGCTTTGCCGGCGGCTGCAACATCGGCATCCGCGACGCCATATCGCGCTCGCCGGACTACCTGCTGCTGCTCAACAACGACACCGTCGTTGAGCCGGATTTCCTCTCGCGAATGGTGGAGGCGGCGCGGCAGCTGCCGGATCTGGCGGCCGCCTGCCCCAAGAGCTACTTCTACGACGAGCCGGAGGTCCTCTATTCGACCGGCGGCACCGTCAACCTATGGACCGCTTCTTCGCGGCAGGTCGGCCGCGGCGAGCGCGATCGCGGCCAGTACGAGCGCCTGGAGCGGCGTAACTACGCCGACGGTGTCTGCATGCTCATCCCGCGCTCGGCGATCGACCGGGTGGGCCTGCTGGACGAGGACTACTTCGCTTACTGGGAGGAGACGGACTGGTGTCTGCGCGCCCGCGAGCGCGGACTGTACAGCTACTATGTGCCGTCGGCCCGCATCCGCCACAAGGCCGCCCGCTCCAGCGCGCCGGACAGCGCCTTCTACTATCGCTTCCGGCGCAATGCCTTCCTCTGCGTCCGCAAGCGGGGCCGCTTTTACCACGTAACCAGCGCGCTATTGCTCTATCTATTCTGGTATGGGCCCAGATACCTTCTACGCCATCCTTCGCGCGTGGGCCGGCTGGTAGCCGAGCTACGAGCCCTGGGCTGGCACCTTGGTAACCGGACAGGCCGCCGGCCGTTGGTTTAAACTGATGAGAACGACGAGCGGATCGCGACGATGAGCGGGCGTGGCAACGTCAAAGGACTGGTCCTCAGCGGCGGCAAGGGCAGCCGCCTCCGGCCGTTTACCTATACCAACGCCAAGCAGTTGGTGCCGATCGCCAACAAGCCGATCCTCTTCTACGCGCTGGAGCAGCTAGTGGAGGCCGGAGTCAGCGATATCGGCATCGTCGTCGGCGATACTGCGGAACAGGTGCGCGCCGCCGTCGGCGACGGCTCGCAGTTCGGCGCCAGGGTCGCCTACATCGAGCAGGACGCGCCGCTGGGCATCGCGCACGCGGTGAAGATCGCTCAGGAGTACCTGGACGGAGCGCCGTTTGTGCTCTACCTGGGCGACAACTTCGTTCTCGGCGGCATCAAGCCGCTGGTAGACCGCTTTCGCAACAACGGCTGCAACGCCCAGATCCTGCTCCATCCGGTCGAGAACCCGCAGGCCTTCGGGGTCGCCGAGATGGCTGGCGACCGCGTAGCGCGCGTCGTCGAGAAGCCGCTGGAGCCGCCGTCCAACCTGGCGGTCATCGGCATCTACATGTTCGATAGCAACGTCTTCGGAGCGGTGCGCAACCTCAAGCCGTCCGCCCGCGGCGAGCTGGAGATCACCGACACCATCCAGTACCTCATCGACGGGGGCTTCCAGGTGCAAGCCGAGGTGCTGGACCGCTACTGGATCGATACCGGCAAGATGGACGACATCCTGCAGGCCAATCGCATGATCATGCAGGAGATGGTGTCCTGCCTGGACGGCGAGGTCGACGAGCGCTCCCGCTTGCACGATTGCGTAATCCTGGAAACGGGGGCCAGAGTCATCAACAGCGTCCTGCGTGGGCCGATCATCATCGGCGCCGGCACGACGGTAGAGGACAGCTTTATCGGGCCGCAAACGGCCATCGGCGCCGGCTGCCATCTGCGTGGCGTGCGCATCGGCGATAGCATCGTCATGGAGAACACCGTCATCGAGGACATCCAGTGGCCGATCGAGCGCAGCCTCATCGGCCGCGAGGTCACCCTTAAGGGCGGCAGCAACGTTGGCGGCAGCTACAGCTTGACCCTGGGCGACCACAGCCAGATCAGCATGCCGGACTAGCCGATGGCAGAGACGCTCCTCGTCACCGGCGGCTGCGGCTTCATTGGCAGCAACTTCATCCTCTACCTGCTGCGCGCCTACCCGGACGCCAGCGTAATCAACCTCGATAAGCTGACCTACGCCAGCAACCCGGAGAACCTCCGGGATGTCGCCGCTGACCCGCGCTACCGCTTCGTGCGCGGCGACATCTGCGACCCGCAGCTGGTGGAGACGCTCATGAGCGAAGTCGATGGTGTCATCAACTTCGCCGCTGAGACGCACGTCGACCGGTCGCTAATGGGCGCGGCGCCCTTCATCGAGACAGACGTGCACGGCGTTTACGTCCTCCTGGACGCTGCTCGACGCCATCCCAACGTTAGGCGCTTCGTCCACGTCTCGACCGACGAAGTCTACGGCGAGCTGCCGCCCGGCGTCTCGGCGCTGGAGAGCGACCCCC
>DASRHH010000197.1:0-9775 GCA_035650635.1 Dehalococcoidia bacterium
TCAGGACGTCGCCAAGCTCTACCTGCATCAGCAGCGATACGCTTTCCCCGCTAACGGCCGGCCTCCCGGGCCTGGTTGATCTGCAGCCGCAGGTCGTGCGCCGCGCGGCGGGCCGCCTGGGCAAAGTCATCGCCGGGGGAGGCATAGAGAACCTGCCTTGAGGAGTTAATGATCATGCCGGCGCCCTCCGCATCGACAGCGGCGCGAACGGCGGCCTCCAGGTCCCCGGCCTGCGCACCGACGCCCGGCACAAGCAGCGGCATCTGCGGCGCCAGACGGCGCACGCGGGCGATGTCCTCTGGGTAGGTGGCGCCGGCTACCAGGCCGATATTGCCATGGCGGTTCCAGCCCTGCGCCAGCTCCGCGACCACTTCGTAGACGCGGCGGCCGTCCGCCAGCGTCTGCTCTTGCAGGTCAGCGCTGCTGGGGTTGGAGCCGCGGCACCAGACCAACACCCCGCGGTCGGCGTAGTCGGCGAAGGGCCGCACGGACTCCTCACCGCCCCAGGGATTGACCGTCACGGCGTCGAAGTCCATCTGCTCGAAGAGTGCGCGGGCATAGAACTCAGCCGTATTGCCGATGTCGCCGCGCTTGGCGTCGCCGATGACCGGGATGTGGTCAGGCACCATAGCCAGCGACTCCACCAACACTTGCATCCCACCGATGCCCATGGCCTCGAAGAATGCAAGGTTGGGCTTGTAGGCGCAGACGAGGTCGCTGGTCGCCTCGATAATCGCCTGCAGGAAGGCGGGAACGGGTCGGCCCTGCAGGCGGGCCGGATCCGGATCAAGCCCTATACAGAGGAAGCTCTGGTTGCGTTCCTGGGCCGAGCGCAACTTTTGCAGAAAACTCGGCGGCATTGAGGCCCTTCCAGGCGGGCTGCCTTGAGTAGCGCAGCGCGCAGTTTGTCGAATAGTATAGGCGCCTGAGTGGAGGGTCAAGCCAGGGCTCTGGACATCAACGTCGCGCTGCTGCCAGCCCAGCGGCATGAACTGCGGGGCCGCGTCTGCATCGTCGTCGATCTCCTGCGTGCCTCAAGCAGCATCGCCACCATCCTGGCGCGGGGCGCCCGCGAGGTGGTGCCGGCCGCCGGCATCGAGGAAGCGCGACGCTTGCACTCCCAACACCCCGGCTACCTCCTCTGCGGCGAGCAGGGCGGCCTGCCGCCCGAAGGCTTCGATTATGGCAACTCGCCCTCGGAGTTCGCGCGCATCGATCTGGCAGGGCGCTCCATCATCCTGGCAACCTCCAACGGCACCCGCATCCTCTCGCAGGCGGCAGCCGCCTCGCGGGTGCTGGTCGGCGGGCTGCTCAACCGCTCCGCCGTCGCCACGGCAGCGGCAGCGTTCGGTGGAGAGATAACGATCGTCTGCGCCGGCGCCTACGAGGGGCAGGTCTTCGCGCTGGAGGACGCCATCAGCGCCGGGGCGATCGTGCAGCGGCTGCTGGAGCTGACGCCCGCCGCCTCTCTGAGCGATGGTGCCCGGGCGGCCCTCGCCATCTTCGAGTCCGCGCGGCCCGACCTGCCCTCCGCCATCGCCGCCTGCTCCCACGCGCAGGACCTGGTGGAGATCGGCCTGGGCGAGGACATCGCCTACTGCGCCCGGCTGGACGCACTTCCAGTCGCGCCACTACTGGCCCGCAACGAGGCTGGTCTGCCGGCGCTGCGGCCCGCCACCGCCTGAGCCTGGCGTCCCGGTTGACCCGTCGGCTTTCCTTTATCTATGCTGGCCGCGTGAAGGCTGAAATCATTTCCGTTGGCACCGAGATCCTGCTGGGTCAGATCACGGACACCAACTCGCAGCACATCGCCGCTGGTCTGCCGGCGCTGGGCCTGGACCTCTACTTTATCGCCACCGTCGGCGACAACCTGGGCCGCCTGAGCGAGGCCGTGAAAGCGGCCTACGAGCGCTCCGACATCGTCATCATGACCGGCGGCCTCGGCCCGACCGAGGACGACGTCACCCGCGAGGCGATATCGGCGGCTGTCGGCGAGGAAGTCTACACCAACGAGGAAGAGGCCGAGCGCCTGCGCCAGCGCTTCCTCTCGCGCGGCCTGACGTTCCCAGAGAGCAACCTCAAGCAGGCCTGGCTCATCCCTTCCGCCCGCGCCATCCTCAACCCGCGTGGCACAGCGCCCGGCTGGTGGGTGGAGAAGGACGGCAAGCTGATCATCGCCATGCCCGGCCCTCCCTTTGAGATGGAGCGCATGTGGAAGGAAGAGGTCTCGCCGGAGCTGGGGCGGCGCTTCGGCAGCAGCGTCATCCTCTCGCGGACGCTGAAGACCGCCGGCATGGGCGAAGGCCAGGTCGACCAGGCGCTGGGTCCGTTTCTCAAGTCCACCAACCCCAGTATTGGCGTCTACGCCAAGGCCGATGGCGTCCACCTGCGTCTGACCGCCAAGGCGCCGACCGAGGCTGAGGCCCGCAGCCTGATCGAGCCGCTGGAGGCCGATGTACGCGGCGTCCTGGGCGAGATCATCTGGGGCGCCGACGACGACACCCTGGAGGGTGTGGTCATGGAGCTGCTGGCCCAGAAAGGGCTGACACTGGCGGTGATGGAATCGTGCAGCGGCGGCACTCTGGCCGATGCCCTGACCAACATCCCGGGCGCGTCGGCTCACTTCAAGGCGGGCTACGTGGCCTACCTGCCGGAGACCAAGATCAAGCTTGGCGTAAGGCCGGAGCTGATCGAGGAGTTCGGCGTGGTCAGCAGCGAGGTTGCCCAAGATATGGCCCGCGCCGCCCGCGAGGCGGCCGGCGCCGATGTCGGTGCCGGCATCACGGGCGTCGCCGGGCCCGACCCGCTGGAGGAGAAGCCGCCGGGCACGGTGCACATCGCCGTCGACGACCGCGGCACGCCGCACACACTGAGCTACAGCTTCTATCAGAGCCGCGTCATGACCAAACGCCGCGCCGCCGTCTCGGCGCTGGCCCTACTGCGGCGCGTCCTCGCCGACGGCCGCTAGTTTCGATACCGCTCCGCGCAATTCCTGCGTCGCAATAGCGCAGAGTAGCAGAGTAAAGGAGAAACGGCATGTATTTCTTGAGGCGCCACGCTCCGTGGATAGCTTCCCTCGTCCTGGGCATCCTCCTGATCGCCGGCGGCAGCTACATGATTGTTCAGGGACGGCATGTCCGTAATCAGCTGACGGACGAACTGCGCGATGAACAGATCATCACAAGCGCGGACGCTAGCATTCCCGGCGTACTGGTGGAAAACGCCGAGACCGCCAAGGCCCAGGCTGACATCATCAAGGAGCACACCCTGGGGACGTGGGGCCCGTACAGCCAGCTGCCCCGGGATGACCCCCGGCGGGCACAATTCATCGATGGCGTGACGCTGCGCAGTGCCTTGAACCTGGCGGTTATGGGGTTCGGAATCACGGACCTGCTGGTAGGCGCCGGCCTGATCGTCCTGTTGGCAGGCGCCGCGACCGTGTTCCTGGCGACGCCCGGCCTGTATTTCCTCGCCGCCGTGGTCGTGCCTCGCCCCGAGGGCAAGCCACCGGCAGCGAAAAGCTAGCCGCAGTCCATCCTCGCCGACTGCTACCGCTCATCATGAGCGGCTTCGTCGCTCATGATGAGCGGATCGGGCCTGTCATTCTGAGCGCGGCGAAGAATCTCGCCCCCGGCCGCTTGACCTTCCAGTAACTGGAAGGTTTATCCTGCCTGCATGAACAGGTTGACCATCGGCGAGCTGGCGGCCCAGAGCGGCGTGCGGGCCCGTACTATCCGCTTCTATGAGGCCAAGGGCCTGCTGCCGGCTCCTCAGCGCAGTGACTCCGGCTATCGCCTCTACTCACAATCTGATCTGCTGCGGTTGCGTTTCATTCGCCAGGCGCGGCTGCTGGGCCTGGGCCTGCCGGCGATCAAGACGCTGGCGACACAGGCCTTCTCCGCCGATTGTGCCGCCTTCGCCGCGGAGCTGCAGGCGACGATCGCACAGCAACGCGCCGAGGTCGAGCGCCGCCTTACGGAGCTGCAGGGCCTGCAGACGCAGCTGGAGGCGCTGCAGCGACACGTCGCCCACTGTTGCGAGGGCTGTTCCCCGGAAGAGATGGCCGCGGACTGCGACTTCTGCGGCCTGATCAGCGTCACGGAGGGAGGTGAAAAGTGATGAAGCGAGCGAACAAACCGGCGCCGCTGCCGGTGCGCCCGCAGCAGCAATGCGACTGCATTGACTGCTGCCCACCCGGCTGCTGTTAAGTCCTAGCGGTGGCTAGCTCTGGCGGATGGCCGCTTCCCAAAACGCCTCTTCGGCATCGTCCATCTGCTGCTTGCACTCCTTGAGATCCTGCAGCGTCTCCGCCAGGTCGCGGATTGGGATAGCGCCGGGAGCGCCGCGGCGAAACGTGTCAATGGAGATGCAGTCGGACAGCAGCGTCAGGAACTGCTGGCGCGCGTCATGCCAGTGCCAGTAGAGGAGGACGACATCGCTGGAGGGATGCATCTCCATTGGCTTCTACCCCGACAGTTCAGACTGGAGCGCGTAAGCGGGACGTGAGGGCACTTTAGCAAAATGCCGTCCAGGGCCGCAAGGCGACTGATAAGAACTTCCGTTCAAAAAGTCTCCGGAACTCACTGCCAGATTCCATTCCGCAACAGAAAGAGCGTTGGCTCTGGTGGCTGGCTGCCTGTGTTAGACTGGTCGCATCCTTTTTTCCCGCCTTGACCATTAGCAAACAGCGAAACATGCCCCAAGCGCTTCCCAAGAATGCCTGGCTCGTCCTCTTCTGCATAAGCCTGGCGCAGCTGATGTCCGTGATGAACGTGACGTTCATCTTTACGGCACTGCCACAGATCGCAATCGATCTCCACACGTCGCTGGCCGGAGTGCAGTGGATCGTCATCGCTAATACGCTGACCCTGGCCGCCACCGTACCGCTCTGGGGCCGCCTCAGCGATATCTACGAGCGCAAGGACCTGTTCCTCCTCGGCATCGCGATGTTCGTCGTCGGCGCCGCTATCGCAAGCCAGGCGAACGGCACGACACTATTGATTGCGGCCCGGGCACTGCAGGGGCTGGGCGGCGCCAGCATGATGGCCAATGCGCTGGCCATAGTTACAGATGTCTTCCCGCTCTATCACCGTGGAATGGCTTATGGACTGCTATCGGTAATGGTGAGCAGCGGTGGCGCGCTGGGCCCGGCGGTGGGCGGCACGATCATCACGCACTTCGGTTGGGACGCAGCCTTCCTCTTCATCACCGCGATGGGCTTAATCATCCTGGCGTTGGCGTGGGCGTTCGTTCCTCGAGGGCATGGAGTCCGTCGCCGCGAGCCGGTCGATTGGCTGGGTGCAGTCATCCTGGGCGGGGCGCTGGCCACGATGTTACTGGCCGTCACCCGCGGTCAGACCTGGGGCTGGGACTCCAATCGCATCGTCGGCCTTTTCACAGCCGGCGGTTGCTTGCTGCTCGTGTTCTTGCTGTTGGAAAACCGCAGCCGCTTCCCGCTGATCCGGCTAGGCCAGTTCCGCAACATCTCGCTGGCCACAGCCCAACTGGCTGCGTTGTTCAGCCTGGGCGCCATCTCCGTCCACGACTTCATCGTGCCGTTCTTCTGGCAGGCCGCCCGCGGCTACTCCGCCCAGGAGGCCGGCCTGCTCATGCTGCCGTTCCCCGTCGGCTCGCTGGTCGGGGCGCCGCTCTCCGGCCGGCTGCTCAGACACGGCAACGCCCGCGCGCTCAGCCTGCTGGGCCTGGGGTTTGTGCTGGCTGGACTGCTGGCAGCGTCGCAGATCACCGTCGACACGGCTATGGCCAATGTCTTCTGGCGCTTCTGGTTGGTCGGATTCGGCTTCGGCTTCTTTATCTCACCAAACAACAGCCTTGTCATGTCCCTGGTGCCGGCATGGGGTCGCGGCAGCGCCTCCGGCGTGCTGGGAATGTTCCGCATGATCGGTGCCGCGACTGGCACGGCGGTCTCGGGAACGGTGCTGGGAGCGGTCATCAGCGGTCAGTACCTGGGCTTGTCCGGATCACTGGTCACGAAGCAAGACTTCCTGGCTGTCCGGGGAGACCCGGCCAGGCTCTTCCAGCTCAACCGCGCGTTTGAGGACGGCTTCGAGGCCGCGTTCTTAGTCTCAATCGGGTTCACGTTGACGGCCATGCTCCTCACCGTCTTCTCCACCGGCAGGCTGGCCGAGGCGGCCGAGCAACCCGAGGAGGCGCGAAAGCAGGAAGCGGGCAGCCTGTCCGAACTCCCGTAAGCGGCGCTGGACGCACTTCGGGCGGCGTCGCTACAATTCGACGATAGCTTGAGCCGCTGGGCCGGCTGACCAGGGAGGGAATCGCTTGCCACAGAGAGTATCGATTGATGCCATCGCCTCCGTCCGCGCCGCCGTGGCGGACCTCGTCTCCTCCTATCCACGCTCCCGTAACGACTGCCATTACGCCGACCTGCGCATCCGTGTCGACGAAGGCAAGGCCGCGGTGGCGGAGAACGGCATGGATAAGTTCAGCGGCGAGGACTACAGCTTCTCCTTCGGCGTGCGCGTCATCGCCGGCGACCGCGCCAAGGCGCCCGGCTACTTCGGCCAGCTACTGGGCGCCAGCGACCTCGATAGCCTTGGCGCTCGCCTCACTGAGGGCATGGACCACGCCTACGAACGCGCCCTGGCCAGCGCCCAGGAGAAAGCCGCCACCCGCGAGCGCTTCGGGGCGCTGGCCGGCTCCCTCTATGACGTCGAGCTGGCGCCGATAGCGGTCGAACAGGACCTGATCGGCCCGTCCTTCGAGATCGACCCGCGGTCGGTGTCGCTGGACGAAGCCAGCCGCTACGTGCGAGAGATATCGAAGCAGGTGCAGGCGCTGGGCAAGGAAGTTGTCTTCAACTTCATCAGCGCCGGCACCGAGTTCCAGCGGCTGCTTTTCGTCAGCAGCGACGGCTCCAACATCGATCAGACGTGGGCGGTCTCGCAGGGCATGTGCTTCGTCGTGGCCCAGGGCGACGACGGCCACCAGGAGCTTTACGACTTTATCGGCCACCAGCGCGGCTGGGAGGTCGTGACCCGCGGCATCACCCAACCGGATATGAGCTTCCCCAACCTGCTGGACTTCTCGCTGGCGCTGGGCCGCGACACCATCGACCTGGCGGCCGCGCCGCCGCTCAAGGCGACCGAGAACGAGGTCACCGTCGTCACCGACCCGCACTACAACGCGCTCGTCTGCCATGAGGTCGTCGGCCACCCGTCGGAGCTGGACCGCGCCCTCAAGTTCGAGACCGGTTACGCCGGCCGCTCCTGGCTGCTCAAGGACCTGCGCGACAACCAGATCGGCAAGCGGGTCGGCTCGGACCTGGTGACCGCCTACTCCGACCCGACGCTGAGCGGCTACGGACAGTACGCCTACGACGACGAGGGCACGCCCGGCCGGCGTGTCTACCACATCCGCGACGGCATGTACGAGGAGTTCGCCAACAGCCGCCAGACCGCCAGCATCATGGGTGTGCAGCCCAACGGCCACTTCAAGGCCACGGAGGCCTACCTGGTGCCTCTGATCCGCATGTCCAACACTGTCTTCGCGCCCGGCGACCGCGACCCGCAGGACATAATCAAGGAGGTGGACCACGGCTATTACGTCGTCGGGCACCGCATCCCCAGCGTCGCCGAGTCGCGGGAGAACTTCCGCATCACCTCGATGAAGGTGTACGAGATCCGCAACGGCGAGCTCGGCCAGCTCTATCGCGATGGCGGCATCGTGGCGGACAGCCGCGACTACTTCATGAACGTCGACGCCGTCGGCAACGACTTCCGCATGTTCGCCATCCCCAACTGCGGCAAGGGCCAGCCGATGCAGACCAAGCGTATGTCTAACGGCGGCCCCACCATGCGCAGCCGCGCCCGCCTCAGCGGGGTCTAGCCATCATGAGCATGGTTCACCAAGGTCGTCCCCTGCCGCTCCTCGTTCGACAGGCTCACCACGAGCGGGGCCCGCAGCCGTTCGTCCTGAGCTCGTCGAAGGATGAACTAGAGCTTGAATCCTGAGCTTGTCGAAGGATGAGGTAGACATCGCCATAATGAGTTTCTGGGTCTACATTCTGCGCTGCGCCGACGGCTCGTATTACGTGGGGCACACGGATAATCTCGAGGCCCGCGTTTCAGCTCATCAGGCGGGAGAGGTCGCAGGCTATACTAGGACGCGGAGACCCTTGCACTTCGTCTTTGCAGAGGAGTTTCCTACGCGCGAAGAGGCCCTTGCCCGGGAGCGACAGGTCAAAGGCTGGTCCAGGGCTAAGAAGGAGGCCTTGATTAAAGGCAATTGGCCCCGCCTTCAGGCGCTATCTCGCCTGGACAAGGTATGAGTATGCCGTGTCTCGCCGCCTCGCGCTTCGGCGGGGCTCAGCGCTCGCTGGAAGACAGGCGGCCCTTCGACAGGCTCAGGGCGAGCGGTTCTAGAGTAGGAGGAAGAGCGATGGACCTCTACACAGTCGGCATCTGGAAGATCAAGCCCGGCAAAGAGGACGAATTCGCGGCGGCCTGGCAGGAGTTCCTGGGCTGGACGGCCAAGAACCAGCCGGGGGCCAAGGGCGCCTTCATGCTGCAGGATCCGGCCGACCCGCAGCGCTTCATGACCTTCGGGCTGTGGGACAACGAAGACGACATCGCGGCCTGGCGCGCCACGCAGCAGCTGCGCGACTACGGCGCCAAAACCGCCGACCTCGTCGAGGAAGGCTCCACCCGCACGATGCGGTTACGCACGCAGATAAGAGGCGGGCGCTGACGATAGGCAACTGAATCCATAGAAGGTGTTGTCGCGAAACTAGCTTCGGAGACGTGAGCAAGATGCCAGAATGGTTGGACAATTACCTCTGGAAAAGGGAGCAACGACAACGAAGGATGCGGGAAGTCGACCTGGCTCATAGCCACCTTGGCCTCGCAGCGATGTCAGAAGCGCTGAAAAAGATAACAACTGGTAAGTGTATTTGCGCGATACTCTGTCCATATTGCAAAGCCGAACCGGAACCGGAATGCGAATGTTATTACGATGGATACCGGTCGACTCCAACTCGGGAGGATGTACCGGCGGAAACGGAGCCACGTAAGCCAAGTCTAGGGCAAGGTCCACCTGGAGCAGCCTGGCTGACGTTTCGTAAGCAGTTAAGGGAACGCCTAAATTCTAAGTGGAGTAGTCTATCAGACTGGGATCAAGGAGGGTTAAGAGCCAGGTGGGTGGGCATAGAAAGTCTGTATGGCGCGGCAGTGGAGTTTTTTGATGACCCGGATGAGCTTACGCATGTTCTGTTGGAGTTAGGCGGAGGATGTGGCAACGACGCGTGTAATGGATGCATCTGCCGGCTTTGTCCCGTTTGCCGCGAACGACCCACGGAAAAATGTCTTTGTTATCGCAAGGGTGTGCGCGTTCTTGAGAAGGAAGACGAACTAGCATGATCCCGACATCCGACCTCACGAAAGCCGTTAGCGAGGGCCTGGCCTTCCTGCAGGCGCAGGAGGACGTGGAGGAGGCGGAGGTCTTCGTCGCGTCCAACGGCATCCTGCACACGCGGCTCAACTTCACCTCCAGCATCCCCTGCAACGGTCTCGAGGAGCCGAAGTCGATCGAGAACTACGGCATCGGCGTGCAGGCCGTCTTCAAGGGCCCTTCGACAGGCTCAGGGCGAGCGGGGCCGGCGCGACGCGTCGGCTTCGGCTCCGAGACCAGCGACATCTCGCTCAGCGGCGTGCAGTCAGCGCTCGACAAGGCGCGTGCCGGCGCCGTCTCCGACCCCGAGTTCACCTCGCTGGCACGCCCGACGGGGGAGCAGCGCCGCCTG
>DASRHH010000198.1:0-4883 GCA_035650635.1 Dehalococcoidia bacterium
GGAGTCCAGCCAGAGACGGTAGGCATAAGCGATGAAGATTGCGCCCAGCATCAGCGCCGATACCAGGTAGATCGGCCCGATTGCGTCCGAGACGAATAACAGGAGCGACGTCGCCACGAGGGCGATGCTGTGCAGCAGTATCTGCATCTCCGTCTCACGGCGGCCCGCCACCACAGGCAGCATCGGGATGCCGGCCCGCTCGTAGTCGGCGGCGACGTTGAGCGAGAGTGCCCAGAAGTGGGGCGGCGTCCAGACGACTACGATCAGGAAGAGCACCAATGCCGGTGCCTGCACGTGGCCGGTGACGGCGGCCCAGCCGACCAGCGGCGGCACCGCGCCGGCCGCGCCGCCAATGACGATGTTCAGCGGCGTCGTGCGCTTGAGCAGCATGGTGTAGACGACGACGTAGAAGGCGAAAGCGCCGATGGTCAAGCTCGCCGCCAGCAGGTTGACGAACGTCAGCAGCAAGACGAAACCTAGCGCGCCCAAGACCAGGCCGAAGACCGCTGCCTTCTCCGGCTCGATCTCGCCGGCCGGCACCGGACGACCCTTGGTGCGCGACATAACGCCATCGATGTCGCGGTCGAAGTAGCAGTTCATGGCATTGGCCCCGCCGGCCGTCAGGGAACCGCCGAGCAGCGTCACGAACACCAGCCAGGTCGATGGCCAGCCGCGTTCGGCCAGGACCATCGCAGGGACGGTCGTGATCAGGAGCAGCTCGATGATGCGCGGCTTGGTCAGGCGGAAGTAAGCCAGCGCGGTCTCGCGCAGGCCGCGCGTCCGTTCAATAGCAACGCTGCCCAGCATCAGGCCTTACCCTCGCTAATGGCGGCGTGGTCAAAGTATGACCAGACGGCGGCGAAGACGAGCAGCGCCCAGGTCGCCGAGGCGACCGCCAGGTGCGCCACCCGCACCGATTGCGCCAGGTCGAACCAGATGTTGCCGGCGCCCAGGAACACCTGCGCGATGTAGAGAATCGTCGCGCAGAAGACCGCACCCAGCACTACTCTGCTCTGGCGGGGCTTCCGCCAGGCTCCGGCGATCACCACTAACACTAGCAGGCCGCTAAAGGCGGCCAGTAGCCGGTGAGCGTAGTGCAACTCGCCAAGGCGGGTGCCATTGGCCAGGACGCTGCCATTGAAGAGCGGCCAGTCCCGGTAGGCCAAGGAGGCCCCGGTATTGGCGACGAAGGAGCCGGTGAGGATCAATGCGAAGAGCACCAGCGCCGCCGCGATTGCTGTCAGGGTGAACGCATCATGCGGCTGGGTGAGCGAGGCCGCGCGCAATGGCCGGAAGGCGACGACAGTGACGAAAATGAGCAGCGCCAGCAGCGACAACGCCACCGAGAGGTGGGTCGCCACCGACTCCGCAGAGTTGTCGGAAAGGACCGTGATGCCGCCGAGGCCGATCTGCAGCGCCAGCACCACCCCGGCGCCGAGGGTCGACCAGAAAGCGACAGGGTTACCGCGGCGGCCCAGCCAGGCAGCGGCGAACGTGGCCAAGAGCAGGATACCGACCACGCTAGCCACCAGGCGATGGGCGTACTCAATGAGGACTTTCTCCTGCAGCGGTGGGATCAACTGGCCGTGGCAAAGCGGCCAGTCCGGGCAGGCCAGGCCGGAGCCGGTGACACGGACGGTGCCGCCGAGGACGATGAGGGCGTAGGTGCCAAGCGTGGTGATCAGCGCGACGTAACGCAGGTCCAGGACAGCGCGTGCCCGCTCCGCCAGGGCAGCGCCACGGCCGGCCTCAGCTCTCGCGATGGAACCTATCGCTCTCAATGAGTCTCCCTAACTCAGAGGCCGCCAAAACGGTACGTCGGGTGCTGGCGGCGCCATTGTTCCTTGTATCACAATCGTATCTGGCGGTCAACCGGGCGCTCGTAGCGCAGTCGCCGGCCCTTCGCTACAATTATCGCTGACGCTGGGGGAGTGTCGGAATGGTAGACGAGCGTGACTTAGGATCACGTGCCGAAAGGCGTGGGGGTTCGAGTCCCCCCTTCCCCACCAGCGCTCCGGTCCCCTGAATCTCCCGCTAGTCCGATTCCGCGTGGAAGTGCTTGCCGCGCGCGGCCGCCCACTCGTGGAACTCCGGCACCGGCTCGCCGACGGTGTAGACGAAGCTGTAGATGCCCATCTCGCCCATGAAGCGGAAGCGCTTGCGGATGTCCTTCTCCAGGGCGTCATAGTCCGCGTGGGAGCGCAGGTAGTTGCGGAAGCCGCCGTGCGCGATGTCCAGCTCGATCATCTGCTGGGCGTTCTGCACGATGGCCTCCAGCTTGCGGCGATTGCGGATGACGCGCGTGTCGGTCATCAGCTGGTCGATCTCCCAGGGCGGCAGATTGGCCAGCACCTCGACGTCGAAGCCGTGCATCGCCTCCCGGGTGCCCGGCCACTTCTTGTTGATGAGGTCCCAGGACATGCCGGTCTGGAAGACGGACTTGCTCATGACCTCCAGGTAATCCGAGAGGCCGTTCACCTGCACCTGCGGCGGCGCCCCGCGGTCGCGAGCGGAGCGCGGGCGATGGCCCATGTGGTCATGCGATCGGTTGCGGCGCGAGCGAGGCTGCTGCATGGCTTATCTCCGGCTCGGAGATAATATCACTTTTCCAGGCGCAGCAGGCTCATGAAAGCCTCTTGCGGAATCTCCACGTTGCCGACGCGCTTCATGCGCCGCTTGCCGGCCTTCTGCTTCTCCAGCAGCTTGCGTTTCCGCGTCACGTCGCCGCCGTAGCACTTGGCCAGGACGTTCTTGCGTAGCGCCCGCACAGTCTCGCGGGCGACGATGCGGCTGCCGATGGCGGCTTGCAGCGGCACCTCGAACAGCTGTCGCGGGATAGTCGTGCGCAGCTTCTCAACCAGCGCCCGGCCCTGCGAGTCAGCGCGCTCGGCCGGCACGATGACGCTCAGCGCATCGACCGGCTGCTGGTTCACCAGGATGTCCAGCTTCACCAGCTTGCCCGGCCGATACTCGGCGAAGGCGTAGTCCAGGCTGGCATAGCCCTGGCTTCGCGACTTCAGCTGGTCGTAGAAATCGGCCAGCATCTCGGAGAGCGGCATGCGGTACTCCAGCAGGACGCGTCGCTCGCCCTCGCGGCCGCCGTGCTCCAGGTAATCCATCTTCACGAACTCGCCGCGACGCCCCGTCACCAGCTCCATGACCGGGCCGATGTAGCGATCCGGCGCTATCACAGAGATCGTCATCCAGGGCTCGCGCACCTCCGCGATGCGCTCCGGCGGCGGCAGGTCCGCCGGATTATCGACAACGATCTCTTCGCCGGCGGTCGTCGTCACGCGGTACTCCACCGAGGGCGCCGTGGCGATGATATCGAGGTCGTACTCGCGCTCCAGCCGCTCTTGCACGATGTCCATGTGCAGCAGCCCAAGGAAGCCGCAGCGGTAGCCCGGCCCCAGCGCCACCGAGGACTCCGGCTGGTAGCTGAGGGCGGCGTCGTTGAGCTGCAGCTTCTCCAGCGCGTCGCGCAGCAGCGGGTAGTCCTCGGCGTTGGCGGTGTAGATGCCGGCGAACACCATCGGCTTGGCCGGCCGGTAGCCCGGCAGCGGCTGAGCGGCCGGCGTCGCCGCCAGCGTGATCGTGTCGCCGACGCGAGAGTCCCGTACGGTCTTGAGGCCGGTCGCCACGTAGCCCACCTCGCCCGTCTCCAGTCGCTCGGTCGGCGAGAAGCCGGGCCGGAAGAAGCCCAGCTCCAGCGGCTCCATAGTGACGCCGCTGGCCATTCCGCGCAGCGTCACCCGGGGCAATAGCCGCCCATCGACGACGCGCACGTAAGCGACCACGCCCTTATAGCTGTCGTATTTCGAGTCGAAGATCAGCGCACGCAGGGGCGCCTCCCGCTGGCCTGCCGGCGGCGGGACCCGCTGCACGATAGCCTCCAAAACCTCGGCCGTGCCGATGCCTTCCTTGGCGGAGGCGAAGATCATCTCCTCGTGCGAGAAGCCCATCACCTCGCTCAGCTCCTGGGCCACGCGCTCCGGCTCGGCGCTGGGCAGGTCGATCTTGTTGATGACGGGGATGATCTGCAGGTTCTGATCGAGCGCCAGGTAGACGTTGGCCAGCGTCTGCGCCTCGATGCCCTGCGAGGCGTCGACGACGAGAACGGCGCCCTCGCAGGCCGCCAGGGCGCGCGAGACTTCGTATCCGAAGTCGACGTGGCCCGGGGTATCGATGAGGTTAAGCTCATAGCCCTGGCCATCGGCGCCGCGGAAGCTCATGCGCACGGCGGTCGCCTTGATGGTGATGCCGCGCTCGCGTTCCAGGTCCATCTGATCGAGCACCTGGGCCGACATGTCTCGCGGAGAGATGGTGCCGGTCAGCTCCAGCATGCGATCGGCCAGGGTGGACTTGCCGTGATCGATGTGGGCGATGATGCAGAAATTACGGATGCTGGACTGGTCCATGCCACGCTAATCGTAGCAGAGGGGCCGCTGAGGGGTTAGTAAGGCATAAGTAGCCGTGCTAGAATACCGTTTCATAATAGAGTTTTCTGATGGGCGACGAAGATGAAATTGATTGAAGCTACCGTCTACAACTACAAGAGCATAGGTCACGAGACAGTCCTCACAATCGAACCGGAAATCACCTGCTTGGCAGGAAAGAGTGAATCAGGTAAGACCAACATGTTGGAAGCGATATTCCGTGCTCTAACACCGGGACCGTCAAAAGAAGACGAAACGTGCTCTTGGCTAGATGATCCCGGCGCTCATACAGCTATAGCTTCTCTCAGCTTTCGGTTAAGTGAGGAGGACTTAGACTCCATCGGCAATCCAGTAATTGCCAACAATGTCGTTAGGCTTACAAAGACCTGGGGCGGCGATACGCTTCTCGACACTGGACTCCCGCGTCGCCTAGAGCGAAGGCTTACG